>NZ_CAMZMZ010000008.1:0-129024 GCF_947311905.1 Alteromonas sp. CyTr2
ACCCCAGAGTAGTGAGGAAAAGACCGACTAAATACCCCACAAAGAAAAATGCCAGTCAGCTTAACTGACTGGCATTACGCTTAGTGCGCGCCTTGTTTAACACCTAAAAACGGCTAACCGCAGACAACGCTTGGGCCGTTAAGCGCCGCTAGTTTGGTGTTTAGTCTATCGAAATCCAAGATAGTAATAAGCTTGCCGTCTACTTTTATGATGTTGTCTTTTTGAAAACGGCTTAACAGACGACTAATCGTTTCAATCGTTAATCCTAAATAGTTTCCAATTTCGTTGCGCGTCATGGTTAAGTGGAATTCTCTATGGGAAAAGCCACGCTCTTCAAAGCGTTGCGACAGGTGTGAGATGAAATACAGTAAGCGCTCTTCTGCAGTTCGCTTGTTTAAAAGCATGATCATGTCGTGATCTTGTTTTATTTCAGCGCTCATGAAGCTCATGATCTGGTGGCGTAGCTTTGGAAATTGCACTGACATTTCGTCGAGGGTCTCGTAGGGAAGCTCACACACCATGGCAGTTTCTAACGCAGAAGTATAGCTTTGGTGTTTGTTCTCTCTTAATGCATCGAAACCGATAATGTCACCAGGAAAGTGGAAGCCGGTAATCTGTTCTTCACCTTCGGTATTAGTCACAAATGATTTGAATGAACCGGTTCTCACTGCAAATAGAGAACGGAATTTATCACCAGTTTGAATCAGCGTGTCACCTTTATGAAGCGGCTTCTTGCGTTCAATAATATCGTCAAGAGACTCGATTTCTGTTTTGTTTAACGCCACCGGTAAACACAGGTGACTGAAACTACAGTTTTGACAGTGAATAGAAAATTGGCTTCCTTTGCTCATAATGCACGCTCTCTAAAAGAATACCCGACAATAATACACCCATTTTTAAACGATTGCGCTATGAATAAGATAAGCTGCATATATTGCCATTATTACTGCAATAATTTGTCTAAAATGGTTATGTTGAAAACTTTGAACAATATATTGGCTACCAGCGCTTGCGGCGAGTAAGGTGGGTAATGTACCCAAACCGAAGAAGAACATAATAGCTGCGCCTTCTAGCGCATTACCCGCTGCGAGAGACCAGGTAAGTGTGGAATACACCAAACCGCAAGGAAGCCAACCCCAAATAAAACCATAAGGCAATGCACTTAAAGGGGTCTTAAATGGCAAAAAGCGTTTTGAAAGCGGCTGGACTTTGGAAAATAGGCCTTTACCAGCATTTTCCAGCACCGTTAAGCCAGTCCACCACTTACCCAAATAACACGCCAGTAGAAGCAACATGATTCCGCTAAGTAGGGAAAGGGCATAGTTGGCAAGAGGTATATAATCTGCTGCAATTTTTCCAATTGCCCCGGTTATTGCTCCGGCGATGGTGTAGCTCACCATACGTCCCATGTTATAGGCAAGGGTATAGGGTAGTGCTGAAGCGCCTTTAGGCGATACCATCCTTAGCGCAGCGACGATTCCACCGCACATTCCCACACAGTGAACTCCGCCGGCTAAGCCGATAAGAAAGGCAGAGAAGTAGTTAATCCCTTCCATGTGGCGCTTGGCTTTTGTCTACTTTACTGTCTTGAAGTTGCTTGCGTTGCTCAGCTAGCTTTTTTTCTTCTGGCGGAAGATCATCGTCAAACAGTATGCTATACCCTTGGCGATCTAAATCTTCAAATTGATTGGTTTTCACCGCCCAAAAGAATATCACGATAGCGACGGCAACAATGATGATGGCGATTGGAATTAATACGTAAATAATACTCATGCTATTTGCTCAAGAGTCGCGTTGAGTTTGTGACCACAATGATACTGCTTAACGACATACCAACAACAGCCATCCACGGTGAAAGTAGGCCTGATACGGCGAAAGGTAAGATCAAAACGTTGTAACCTACCGACCAGCCAATATTTTGCCTTATTTTTTGCTTCACTTGGTGCGCAGTTCGAATAAGTTCTGGTACAGAAAGCAGCTGATCGCCAAGCAGTATCACGTCGGCGGCAGTTTTAGCCACGTCTGTGGCATTACCCACTGCAATTGCCACATCAGCGCTGGCAAGAACTGGAGCGTCGTTAATACCGTCACCCATCATCATTACTTTCGCGCCAGATTGCTGCATAGCTTGAACGGCTTCGTACTTTTGCTCAGGTGTTAGGCCACCTTTAGCGGTCGAAATTGGCAATGGTGCGGTAAGCGCATTAACGTTTTGCTGTGTATCACCACTTAAAACGGCGAGAGTATGGCTTGCAGCTAATATATCGAGAGTTTCTTGCGTATCTTCTCTTAGTGAATCCTTTACTTCATACGCCGCCATAATACGCCCCTTAACCGTGAGAAACACGTTAGCTGAAGGGAACGCTTCAATGAGTTTTAGCTGTGATTCGTGAACGCTGAATGCTACAGATCCCATAGAAAACAACGTGTCATTGATCTCACCGCTGATACCACCTCCTGGCGTAACGGTAAAATTAGTCACTTTGTGTACCGTGTTATCGATAGCGTCAGCACTGCCGCTAGAGGCAGAAATCTCGCTTAGGGCTACACCGTCGCTAAAGGCTATATCGTCGCTAAAGGCTTTGGCAATCGGATGTTCAGAGCGTGACTCCAAAGCGCGGGCAATTGATAGCGCACTATTACTATCCACACCGTCAGCGTACCAGGCATTTGAAATAGTAAATTTGCCTTTTGTGAGCGTGCCGGTTTTGTCTAATGCGATGGTGTCAATGTCAGTAATTTGTTCAAGCGCATCGGCGCGTTTTAGTAAAATACCTTGTCTGTTTAATTTTGCCATAGCGCAGGTTAACGCTGATGGCGTAGCCAACCCTAATGCGCAAGGGCAGGTTGCAACCAGCACCGATATGGTGATCCAAAATGCCTCGTCGCTACCCTGATACGCCCAAAAGCCATAGGTTAACGCCGAAATCAGCAATACCGCGGTAACGAAATAGCGAGAAAAATTATCGGCTATCTGCGCTGCTTTAGGTTTACTCGCCATGGCACTTGCTTGCAGTCGTACAATTTGATTTACCAGCGCATTTTTAAGGGTCTGCGTAACCGTAATGGTTAGCGTACCATCTTGACAAACCGTGCCGCCGTATACCGGGCTACTGTTCGACTTACGCACGGGGTTAAACTCGCCGGTAAGCATAGATTCGTCAACCGCTGCGTTGCCGTCGGTTACCACCCCATCAATGGGGACTGTTTCACCAGGCTTAACCAGCACCACATCGTCAATTCTTAACTGCTTTGCCAGACACTCGGTTAGGCTGCCATCCGGATTTACTTTGGTAGCTGATACGGGCACATACTGCATCATATTGGCAGAGATTTGTGCGGCGCGATGACGACTGCGATGTTCTAAGAATCGGCTAAGTAACAGCAGAAAAATAAACATACAAATGGATTCGAAATACACTTCACCTTGCTCTAATACTGTAGAACGAATTCCAGCAATGTAAGTACCGAATATTGCGAGCGTAACGGGTACGTCCATATTAACCGTTTTGGCGCTTAGCGCTTTAGCGGCGCCCATATAAAAGTTGCTGCCTGAATACAGCACCACAGGTGTAGTAAGTGTAAGGGCAACCCAATAAAAATATTGGCGGGTCTCTAACTCAATGGCGCCAAACCAATCAAAATAAAGCCCCGTCATCAGCATCATTACCTGCATGGTCATAATGCCTGCTAGGCCAAGCTTTTTAAGAAAGGTTTTTTGTTCGCGCTTATAGCTGGCTTCGTGTTCGTCGGGGTGAAATGGTGACCCAACATAACCAATGCGTTTTAGCGTAGATAGAATTTGGCTAAGCTTAATTTGAAACGGTGACCAAGTGACTAAAGCGCGGCGCTCTTGTACATTCACCGCGACTTGCTTTATTCCTTCAACTTTTGACAACTGCTTTTCGATAAGCCAGCCACACGCAGCGCATGTAATACCTTCAAGGGTCAACTGAATCTGTTTGTCCTGACCTTCTTCAAACACGAACTCTTCTTGAAGGGAAGGGTCGTCATAGACTTTTAGCTTATCTAACGTTTCTAAAATACTGTCGTCAGATTTTTGCGCCGGTTCGGTTCTAAACTGGTAATAGTCTTCAAGGCCGTTGTTAACGATCGCTTCAGCTACCGCTAAGCAGCCAGGGCAACACATGTCTCGTTGTTGCCCTAAAATGACAGTAGTAAATTTTCCATCGTCTGAGCCCGCAATAGGCAAGCCGCAATGGTAACAGTCGTGCTTGGCCATTATGGATTGAATTTCATTTTGCCAGAGTGGGGCAGATAGATGGTATTTTGTATTTTCCAGCTATCATCAATAGGGGTTAGCGATACGCGCCATTTACCATCAAGATCTTCTTCGACAAAACCGCGATAAATACCGTTAGCGTCGCGGCTTAATAAAACGCTGACATCACGCTCTTCAAGCGTTACGTGATAAAAGCTTAGTTTAACCGCATTACCTTCTTGTGGAATACCTGAATGAAACTCTAGCGCTATGCTGCCATCTTCAATGGTTAAATCGGTAGTGATATTCTTGCGGCGGGCTATGGCCTCTTTGTCCAGACGGGCATTGATCGCTTTTCCTTCCTTGTAGTAGTCGTCCACCACCAGGCTATCTTCGGTGCTAATAGCAAGGTTTAATAACACGCCACCCATGATGAGTGTAATGATAGGTACGGCAATTAAAAACCAGGGCCAGAACTCTTTATACCAGGGTCTATTCATCGAAATCTTTCTCGTATTTACTTCACTAGCAACGTCGCTAACAACATATTTATTATTGCTACATCAGTTAATAACAATAAATATAGTGTTGGGGACGCAGGTCTAAGGCGCACAAAATGTGTTCGCAACGGCACTTTCTGTGTCGCTGTCTATATCGCTGTATTTTCTCATAAAAAAAGCCCCGTAGTAACGAGGCTTTTTAAGATATTTAATGATTTAAATCATTAATCATTTGAAAGGCTGTATACATACGCTGCAACAACGTGAATTTTGTCATCACCCAAGGTTTTCTTGAATGACGGCATTACACCGTTACGACCGTAAGTAAGCGTTTCTGTTACCGCTCTGTGGCTGCCGCCGTATAGCCAGATATTGTCAGTAAGGTTTGGTGCACCAAGTGCTTGGTTACCTTTACCGTCCATACCGTGACAAGCCGCACACGCTGCGAAACGTGCTTTACCCGCTTCTGCAAGCTGAGGGTCCACATCGCGACCGCTTAAACTAAGTACGTAGTTAACCACTTCTTCGATACCGTCTTCACCCATGGCATCTAGCCATGCTGGCATAGCCGCTTTACGACCAAGCGTAAGAGTTTCAACGATTTTTGCACCTGAACCACCGTACAACCAGTCGTTGTCCGTTAGGTTAGGGAAGCCGCCATTTTGACCTCGTGCATCAGAACCGTGACACTGAGAGCAATTTTGTAGGAACAAACGCTGACCTACTTTATTTGCTTCTGGGTCTTTAGCCAGTTCTTCGACAGGAACTTGTGCATACGCTTCGAAGATCGGATCGAACTTCTCGGCAGCGAAATCTAGTTCACGGTCATATTCTACTAGGTAGCCTTGCTCTTTAGCATCAATACGCGCCTGAGCTGACTCTTCTAGCGATTGAATATTTTGGTTAGAGCTCTTCCAACCCAAAATACCTTCAAACGCACCTAAGCCAGGATAAAGCGCTAGGTATAAAAAGCCCCAAACGATGGTCATGTAGAACATAATTGTCCACCAGCGAGGAAGTTGATTGTTCAACTCCTCAATACCATCGAATTTGTGGCCCATTGACTCACCTTCAGCTACGCCAGTCTTGTTAGAAAGGCACCAGCGTAGAAGGAAGTAGCAACCAATGATTAACCCTAGAGTTATCACTGAAATCCAAATTGTCCAAAACATACTCATGAGTTCGAGACTCCTGCTAATCTTCTTTTGATTTTTCTTTTTCTTCGTCTGCAAACACTAGGTTTGCCGCTTCATCGAATTTTTTCTTGTTGCGGCTGCTAAATGCCCACCACACAACACCGATGAAGCTTACAAAGACGATGACAGTAAAAATGCTGCCTACAATTCCCTGGTCCATATTATTTCAAATGTGTGCCAAGAGATTGTAGATAAGCAATAAGGGCTTGCATTTCCGTTTTACCCTGTACTGCCGCTTTCGCGCCCGCGATATCTTCGTCGGTATACGGAACGCCAAATCCACGGAATACTTCCATTTTTTTAGCTGTTAACTCACCATCAAGCGTGTTTTCCGCAAGCCAAGGAAAGCCTGGCATGTTCGACTCTGGTACTACGTTGCGAGGATTAAGCAGGTGAACTCGGTGCCATTCGTCGCTGTAACGACCACCAACACGTGCTAGATCAGGACCAGTACGCTTAGAACCCCAAAGGAAGGGGTGCTCCCATACTGATTCGCCAGCAACGCTGTAGTGACCATAACGCTCTGTTTCGGCGCGGAATGGACGGATCATCTGGCTGTGACAACCTACACAACCTTCACGGATGTAGATATCACGGCCTTCAAGCTCAAGCGCGGTATATGGACGTAAGCCTTTTACCGGTTCCATGGTTTGCTGTTGAAACATCAACGGCGTAATTTGAACCATGGCACCGAAACTGATAGCGATAAGAATTAGTACCGTTAACAGACCGACGTTCTTTTCAATTAACTCATGTGCGTTTTTCATTATTCGTCTCCTTTACTACGCTGGCTGAGTCGCTGGGTCTGCAGCGATACTGCCTTTAGGTGCACGAACGGTTTTCCATGTGTTGTATGCCATTACAAGCATACCTGCTACCACGAAACAACCACCAATGAAACGAACCACATAGAAAGGCTTAGACGCTTCTAATGACTCAACAAAGCTATAGGTTAACGTACCGTCAGCATTTACTGCACGCCACATTAGACCCTGTAGTACACCAGACATCCACATTGCTACGATGTATAGAACAACACCGATAGTTGCTAACCAGAAGTGTACATTAACTAGCTTGGTGCTATACATAGCGCGCTGACCGAATAGCACTGGAATTAAGTGGTAAATTGAACCAATTGAAACCATTGCAACCCAACCTAGAGCACCAGAGTGTACGTGACCAATTGTCCAGTCAGTGTAGTGAGATAGTGCATTAACGGTCTTAATTGCCATCATTGGGCCTTCGAAGGTAGACATACCGTAGAAAGACAATGAAACAATAAGGAAACGCAATACTGGGTCGGTGCGAAGTTTATGCCACGCGCCAGATAGCGTCATAATACCGTTAATCATACCACCCCAAGATGGAACGAATAGGATAATAGACATCACCATACCTAGTGACTGAGTCCAGTCTGGTAGGGCAGTGTAGTGAAGGTGGTGAGGACCGGCCCAGATATACAGAGAGATAAGTGCCCAGAAGTGAACAATTGATAGTCTGTATGAATAAACCGGGCGACCAGCTTGCTTAGGTACGAAGTAGTACATCATACCAAGGAAGCCCGCAGTTAGGAAAAAGCCTACCGCGTTATGGCCGTACCACCACTGCATCATAGCGTCTACTGCGCCTGCATACAGTGAATACGATTTAGTGAAAGATACCGGAATAGCCATGCTGTTACCAATATGAAGAACTGCAACAGTTAACATGAACGCGCCTAAGAACCAGTTTGCAACATAAATGTGCGAAACTTTACGGATTACTAGGGTTCCGAAAAAGTTAATGATATAAGCGATCCAAACCAGTGCCAAAAGAATATCAATTGGCCATTCTAGTTCAGCGTATTCTTTTGTGCTGGTTAAACCCATAGGTAGGGTAATTACAGCTAAAACAATAACGGCTTGCCAACCCCAAAAGGTAAATGCGGCAAGTTTGTCACTGAACAGTCTTACCTGGCAGGTACGCTGAACGATGTAGTATGACGTTGCAAATAGCGCACAGCCGCCGAAGGCAAAAATAACGGCGTTAGTGTGCAACGGACGCAAACGTGAGAATGTTAGCCATGGTGTGTCAAAGTTAAGCATAGGTGCAAATAACTGCGCGGCAATAAATACCCCTAGGCCCATACCAATGATACCCCAGACTATGGTCATGATGGTAAATTGCCTAACTACTTTATAATTGTAGTCAGGTTGTGCTTGGCTTATTTCACTCATTTTAATGAATCTTCCACTTCAAATGAACTATGGTCTCCAACTGCCGGAATAGTGCGGTCGAGACGTGTATCAGCTAAGGAATAACGCTTCACACCGAGCTCGGAAAGAGTAATAATTATTGTCTCCAAGCCAGTTGGTACGCGGATGATAAGGTTTTTAATTACAAAAAGATACCATAAACTACCTAAGCTTGATCTCCGTCAATGAAGAAATACACAAAATTTAAGAAATGCTAAATAACGATAACAATAAACGATCAAAAATTTTACATTCCCAGCTTCCATTAGTGGCTATTATTATTGTGGCCGTGTGTGTATACCTTGCACATAAATTCCAGTCATCGGTGTTAAAAGACACGAGCGTAGTTAATGGAATAGGAAACAGCTGCAACTTTGTCAATGAAACTTGCGAATTCTTAATTGATGACAGGTTAGCAATTGCCACTTTTTCAGCCATGCCTGAAGCCGAAGAGTCAGTAACGGTTAAGCTCTTAGTTCCTGAGGGAGAGGAAATAGAGAGCGCATGGATTGAGGGGGTAAACATGTATATGGGCAAAATTCCCGTGCTGTTAGATAACGACGGGGAAGGAAAGTGGTCAGGTTGGTTTATGTTAGGTAGCTGTAGTGAGCCAGTGATGAAATGGCAGCTACGTCTAAATATTAAAGATAAAGAAAGCCCCAGCTATTTGTATTTTGTTACACAGCAGTAACTGTATTAAAAGCAATAAGACTCTCCCTAAAGAAAGGGGAGTAAACAAGCAAAAAAGGCCGCTCTTTATTTAAGAGCGGCCTTTTATTAATTACCTGTAAATTGTAGCGTGAACGCTATTTCTTACATTTGCGACTGAAGGTAGTTTTGAATACCTAGTCGCTTAATAAGGCCAAGCTGCTGCTCTAGCCAGTGTGCGTGATCCATCTCTGTATCGTCTAGTAGTACAATTAGCATGTCACGAGTAACATAGTCTTTTTCGGTTTCACAAAGCGCAATAACTTCACGTAACTTTGCATCAACTTCATATTCAACACGTAAATCGCTTTCAAGCATTTCAGGTACATCTTTACCCACTTTGAAGCCTGTGCGCTTCGTCATGTCAGGCGTACCTTCTAAAAACAGCATGCGTTCTATTAGCTTAGTTGCATGTCCACGCTCGTCATCAAATTCATGATCGATGCGTTCATAAAGTTTATTCAAACCCCAATCAAGATACATCTGAGAGTGAATGAAATACTGATCCATGGCGGCTAACTCATAAGAGAGTAGTTCGTTTAAGCCATTGATGATTGCTTGGTTACCTTTCATTAGTCATCTCCCATTACTTGCGCTTGTAGGTAGTTCTCTATACCCATAGCATCAATTTGGTATTCTTGCGTTTCAATCCAGTCTAGGTGCTCTTCTTCGTATTCAAGAAGGTCTTCAAGCAAATCACGAGAAACATAATCCTGCTTTTCTTCACATAGCGCGATAGCTTCACGAAGTAGTGGAAGCTGTTCCTTTTGAAAACGCGCATCACATGACAGCATTTCAACGGTATCTTCACCGATATAAAGCTTGCCTAACGCTTGAAGATTAGGAAGGCCCTCAAGGAATAAGATGCGCTCGATAAGATCGTCCGCTTGCTTCATGTCCTTGATAGACTTTTTATAATTCTTTTCGTTAAGTTCAGAAAAACCCCAGTTTTTGAACATACGAGCGTGCAGAAAGTATTGATTTATCGAAGTAAGTTCACTTGTCAGTACTTCGTTCAATTTTGCAACAACTTGTTTATCACCTTGCATTGTGTAAACCTTATTAACGTATTTGCGTGAAGTTTAGTCTAAATTTGACTGTATGTCAAAAAAAGTCTTTGTAAAACAGTTGTTTACAAACGATAACGTTTCTCAATTCATCCATTGTTCGCATTTAGAACAGCATTACTGTTGTGCATGCGCATAAGCAAGACTTTCTTCAGCAAAACCAAGCCCTGCTTCGGTAAAGAAGTTGAAGACTTTATCTACATCGTTTTCTAATAGATGTGATACTTCATCCTCATATCGTGCAATGGCTGCAACTTTTCCAACATAGCCCGCGTTTTTAAGCTGACGTGTGATGTTTATTGAGTCCTGGATAGAAGGCAGAGCAAGCAAAACAAGCTGAATTTGTTTGATATCTAAATTATCCCACAAATCGACGTCTTCACCGTCGCCGCATATTACGTTTAAGCCTTCGTCTGATAACTCTTTTACTTTTACTCGGTCGGCGTCCATTCCCCATACGCTCACATCACTTAATTTAGATAACGCATTGAAGGCACCGCGACCAACTCGTCCCATCCCCAACACTAAAAATTCCGCGTTGTGGAGAGTAGGATAAATGTCTTCTTTTAAGCGCTCGTTTTTCTCAAAACGTTTAATGGTGTGTTTATGATTGTGATATTGAGAATGAGAATTGCGATAGAGCACGCTGGTAATAACGAATGAAATAGATACGGCTAAAGCAATCACCACTAACCAAGAGTTTGCCAATAAATCTAATGAAACGGCTAGTGCGCCAACAATAAGCCCAAATTCACTGTAATTTGAAAGCACCAAGCTGCTCAAGTAAGCCGTGCGACCGCGAAGGCGAAGTGACGTAAATAAGCCGAAAAAGAGTGCTGCTTTTAACGGTATAAATAAGCAGAACACGATAGCTAGGACAATCATACTAAGATCGGGAAGGGCGGTAAGACCGATAGTAAGGAAGAAGCCGATTAAGAAGAGATCCTTAAAACTAAGCAGCGACTTCGCTAGCTCCGAAGCCTTTTCATGTTGCGCTAACATGATTCCAAAGATTAGTGCCCCAAGATCGCCTTTAATGTTAACCAGCTCAAACAAGTGATAGCCACCTAAGGCGAGGATAAAGCCAGTAAGCGGAAGCAGTTCACCGTGGCCCGACTTATTAATCATTTTGTTTATGATTGGCATTGCTGGGAATAAGGCCAACAACGCTAGCGCCCACACAGAGGGGAGCTTTCCAGTTGCTGCAACAAGGAAGATAACAGCAAAAACGTCTTGCATGACCAAAATGCCAATGGCAAGGCGGCCGTGGCGGGTTTTACTTTCGCCACTTTCTTCTAATACTTTAACCACGCACACTGTGCTACTGAAACTAAGGGCAAAAGCGATAAGCGCAGCGCTTTTCCATGTAAGCCCATCAACGAAATTTGCAGCAACCGCACCAATCGCATAGACGCAACAGGTAATAACGCCCACCCATACTAAGGTATGTGAAACGCTTCCCGCCCAAACTTCTCGTCGACTCAAATCGCGGATGTTGAGTTTCAGACCGATGGTGAAGAGCATAATGGTGATGCCCAAGTTGGCTATTTGGGTTAAATCTTCAGTGAGCGTGTAGCCTGCAAAATTTAATAAAAAGCCAGCTACCAAGTAGCCAACTAAAGGAGGAATGCCAATAAGTTTAACCGTTAAGCCGCAAACAAATGCGAAAAGAAGAAATGCATACTCCATGAATTACCTTTCAGAAAATGTTGAACGTAAAATCCGTTACCTTTGTATAGGTCACATCATCTATTAACCAGTGATAGCTACAAATCGCTCTCTCAACTCGCTAATTGAAAGGTTTTAGACTAGCATGCAATGGCTTGTTTTCGCAGCTAAAAAAGCATTGTAATTGCATATTTTGGTAACGCGTAACCCAATTGAGCTAAAAGCCGGCTCAGTATATTTAACCCCTAAATCAGTCATTTACCGCTAAAGTAAATCTAGTTCCCGATTTCAGGTGTATTGAACAGGGTTGTAGGCATATTATTTTGTTTTGATATGACCAAAAATAAAGAAGGACTTTGAATGCGTTTAACAATTCTAACTGTGCTAACCCTGCTGGTCGCTTTCAATGTGGTGATTGGCGTATTGTGGGCGCCCGTGTGGTGGTTTTTACTCTTATCAGTCACGCTACTCATTTTTGGTCTATATGATGCCTTCCAAACAAAACATGCCATTTTAAAGAACTTTCCATTAATTGGCAGGGTACGATGGACCGTCGAGGGACTAAGGCCCTACATCCAGCAATACATCATAGAAACCGATACTGGCGGAGCACCTATTTCCCGCATGTTTCGTTCGATTGTTTATCAACGTGCGAAAAACAGTAGAGAAACTGTTCCCTTCGGTACTCAGCTAGATACATATAAAGATGGCTATGAGTGGATTGGCCATTCTTTATCTGCTCGCGAAGTGGAAGACATGGATGAAGATCCCCGAGTGACGGTAGGTGGCCCTCATTGCAAAAAGCCGTATCGTGCAAGCATACTTAACATAAGCGCAATGAGCTTTGGAAGCTTGTCAAAAAATGCCATTTTGGCGCTAAATAAAGGTGCTGCAAAAGGCGGGTTTTACCATAACACAGGTGAGGGTGGTCTAACCCCATATCACCTCGAAAATGGTGGCGATATCGTTTGGCAAATTGGTACGGGATACTTTGGTTGTAGAAGTAAAGATGGCGGTTTCGATCCTGTTCTTTTTGAAGAAAAAGCCAAACTCGACAATGTAAAAATGATAGAAATAAAGCTAAGCCAGGGCGCTAAGCCTGGACATGGTGGTATTTTACCTGCGTATAAAAATACCCCTGAAATAGCTAAAATAAGAGGGGTTGAGCCTGGAACTCAAGTTGATTCTCCCCCTAGACATAAAGCGTTTGCAACGCCTTTAGAAATGGTTGATTTTATTAGTCAGTTACGCAAGTTAAGTGGATATAAACCAGTGGGTATTAAGCTGGCGCTGGGTAGAAAAAGTGAGTTTATTGCCATGTGCAAAGCCATGGTAGAGAAGGACGTAACGCCAGATTTTATAACGGTAGACGGGGGCGAAGGAGGTACCGGCGCCGCACCCCTTGAGTACACAAACTCTATAGGATTTCCTCTGCGTGAAGCCTTGGCGTTTGTTGACGATTGTCTCACTGGTTTTGGTATTCGCGACAAAATTAAAATCATTGCTTCTGGAAAAATCATTACCGCTTTTCAGTTAGCGAAAAATCTAAGTTTAGGCGCCGATCTATGTAACAGTGCCAGAGGAATGATGTTGGCACTTGGATGTGTTCAGTCGCTGTCATGCAATACGAATAAATGTCCGACCGGTGTAGCAACGCAAGACCCCAAGCTTGCCAAGGGCTTAAACGTTGAAGACAAGTACGAGCGCGTGTACCGCTTTCACAAAAAAACTATTCATGCGCTGATGGATATCTTGTCTTCTACAGGACATGTGAGAACTAGCGAACTAAATCGTACCCATATATTTAGGCGAGTAGATCAGTGTAATATTGCGCGTTACGACGAAATTTTCCCGTTAGTTAAAACAGGAAGTTTCTTAACCGACGACGTTCCCGATAGATTTAAATTACACTTAAAAGAAGCAAATTCTGAAAGCTTTATGCCTTGTAGTTTATTGGCAGAAATAGAGCAAGAAACGAAAGCGGTATCTTAAAAAAACTAAGCCGTGACTCCTAATCAAATACCGATTGTGGAGTCACGCTTAACGATTTTTAATGCCTAAAACTGCGAGTTAATCTTTAGATTGCTCGCTTGGAATACGCAGTTGATAGAGGCGGTAATCACTAGTCCTGTAGGGTGTTACTTTATATTTAGGCTGAAGATACGCCACTAAATCTATTAGTTCGGAAACGGTTAGCTCGTCGTTTACAACTCGCATTAATGACACACCGTCTTCGCTGGTGAAACTGGCAGGCTGTCGAGGAGTAAGTTTGTGTGATGGGTTAATAATACTTGTCACCAACTCTGCATAAGTTTTAATTCTTCCACTGCTGCCTCCCAACGGAATAGGCTTCGCGACTAGGTATTGCGCATTGTCGGACTCTTTTTCTCCTGCAATTCTGTGACAGTCTTGGCACTGATACTTTTTAAATACCAAATAGCCTTTTTCCATATTGCCTTCGGGCAAGCTAAAGCCGCGAGGTGACTGCGCGCCCTGGTCACAGGCGAAAAGGAGAAGCGTTGCTATAACAACTATTGCCGTTTTCATACTCATTTCCCTCTTTCTTTTACGGTAAAGATGCGTAACGTTCGCTAGAACTAATGTGTATACACTGATTATGAATGAGGCTGCAGACTAATCATTGACCTAGCTCAAAGAATAATTATTTGTATAGCACTACTATTTAATGGAATTAGTTAACGGTATGGTAGAAAAGCACTGCTACCTAACAAAAATTGAGGACAGCCACAATGCAAGGTTACGAGACAATTTTAGTACCTATAGATATTTATTCTGACTACGAATTAGTGGTGGAGAAAGCCATTGCAATAGCGGGCAATAGTCACAAAATTCACCTTCTGTATGTTGCTTATCCACAAACCAATGTAGAGCCTTACGGACTATTTTTAGAACGGGATTTTTCAGAGGAAGTAAGAGAGCAGGCATTAAGGCAATTAAAAGACGTTGCCGCAAAACATGATATACCTTACAGCCACATCAATGTAGAGATAGGTTCTCCTGCTGATGAGATTCACCATATGGCCGAAAAGATTAATGCAGATCTCATTGTTGTCGGCACCCATGGCCAGAGCGGTCTTCGTTTGTTACTTGGGTCAACGGCCAATGCAGTACTACATGGTGTTAAAACAGACGTGCTAGCTGTGAAAGTATAAATTAATGCGGCGATTAGCGTCGAAAATGCTTTAAATATCCATGATAAATACCTTCGCCGTCATGTAGATGTAATGAAGGTCAGTTACGTTTTGAAAGGCTGTAACTAATCTTAAAATTACTTATCATGATAACGAAACGGACAGGTATATTACGCGTACTCTATGCCACTTACTATTCACTTAAGGGGCTTCGAGCAGCCTTTTTAAGTGAAGCTGCGGTCAGACAAGAAATTTTCGCAATATTGATAATGACACCTGTAGCGTTTTTCATCGACGTTACGCATGTAGAACGTATATTGCTGGTGATATCTTTACTGATAGTGCTTATCACTGAGCTACTCAACACGGCTATTGAGAAACTCTGTGATCATGTCAGCACAGACATCCATTTATTAATAGGGCGAGCTAAAGATATCGGCTCTGCAGCAGTGTTCATTAGCCTAATGATGGCCGGCTTTACGTGGATTAGCATTCTTTGGTAGTGCAATTTGCGATTTTTAGGCGGAAAGAAAGCCCTAATTTATAGGGCTTTGATTTTCTGGTCACAACATTCTGATACTAAGGTTCTAATTGTGCTATCTAAGTTTTTAATGTGCGAATAATGCAATGAAGTTTCACCACCGTTATTGATATCTTTTATCGTAAAAACAACATCATCGCCTCGTGAAGTTATGCAGATTCTCACGTAATCATCAGATTGAGCTAATGGCACGTGGAGATATAACGGCTCATTATTTGAGTTTAAATAATCTAGTGCTGCTTCTTGTGACTTGAAAGGGTCTTGTTTCTCGGGTTGGACATTCCATGACGACGAGGGAACCACCATTTCCGCGAGTAATTTTCCATGCTTTGTATCAATACCGCTACTCATATTTCACTCCTTTTACTAAAATGTTTGCCAACTTAGAAAACCTATTCATTAATATAGGTTTAAGGCAAATTTACCTTTTGATACGCGAGTTATACAGTTTCAGATTGGTAAAAGAATGAAGAGAGTAGGTGAATTAGACATTGTTACTGATGCCTCTGGTTATGCGTAACCCTTTATTAATTAAGTTAGTGTATTTAATGAGCTTTATCTTTTCCGTTTTGCCGACAATTTAGCCATTCCACCACGCTTTACGTTAGCCTGTTTTGTATAATGCCCAGGCATTTCCGGTGATTGCCAACCTCCAGCCAGTTGAAGCTCGGGTAACGATGCACCATCTTCGGCTAGAGAAACTGCACCACCAACACGACCGCTATGAGGGGTAATGTTTTCGCTAATACCTGCGCGTTGAGCAATGCGTTGCCAAATCCGATAGACACTCGAATAGTTAAGTACATTTGCCTTATGGCTGGGAATGTTCTCATCGAATGGCAAAAGTGCAGTTTTATGGTTTGTTAGTCGTCTAAACAAAACGCCTTTGTGCAGGCCGCGTAAATCTGAAGAAAGGCGGGTTGCTTTAGTTTTTGGGTCAAGATTAGCTTCGTTAATATACTCTTGAACCATTGATATAGTGCTGGAAGAAATATAGCGATATTGACCTTGACCAGACTGGTCGCTTTTCGAAGAAACAACCAACAGCGTGTTATTACGCGCAGATATATCCTCGATGCAAACTCGAACTAATTCATCAGCGCGAAGCAATGCATCAAACATCAGGTTAATGATTGCAAGGTCGCGGAGTTCTAATAAAGAATCAGGAATAATTGCATTGTTTATTTGTTCAAGCATATCTATGGTAAGCGGAACCGCTTGTTTGTGAGACAAGCGAAACTTTCTATTCTCTATAAGCGATAAACGGATAAAGTCTCTTAGATACGCAGATCTAATAATGGGGTTTGGCAATTTAGCCACGCCCAAAAATTTACTAAGGGCAGATAACCGACGCTTAATGGTTCTATAGGCTAGGGGAGAACGACACAACGCTTCAACATATTGTTTAATGCAGATCTCATTGTGTTCGAAGTTGTTCTTAAAGCCACTTAATCCAGCTTGGTTACAAAAAATTGCGAACTCATTGTAGTCACTAATGTATGCCCGTTGTGTGTTGTATGGAAGCTTGGTAAAAATATCTTGATAATAGCTTTCAACGTTTTTATCAGAAGATGAACATTGACTTGTTGTTAGGTCGTCAGAACCTGACGTGTGCTGCTTACCACGAGAGTACTCGATACCAAAAGCTGGAACCGTCGCGCTACTTGATTCTTGTGGCTGTGAGCTGCTATCACTGTTGCTGTTAACTAATTGAGTTGTGAGCAAGTATGAGCTATTAGTTTTTGAGGGCATTGAGCAACCTGGTGAAGACATTATTGTGACTATTATGCTAGTTTTAACAGAACTTGATAAGCTATTGATATATAACAATATTCACGCATGATAACTGTAATTATCATGCGTGAAGTTACGCACTAATCCATTCATCACTCCACAAACCGCTTTACTATTATAATCTCAAGTACAGTGCTACTCTATCATATTACTGTATATATAAACAGTTTGGGTGTTTCAATGCCGTCAATTGTTGGCCTATCTCGTAATTATTCCAAACCATATCGCTAGATAAGGCTTGTGGCCTGCTGAGAGAGTACGTTTTTTGTGCAATTTAAATCGTGCGCTACGCGAAATCTGCAAGGTAACACCCCGAATGTGCGCTCAGATTTCACGTAGCGGCGCCTAAAAAATAAGCTGAAAAGTAATGAAAAAACACCCTAAGAGCTTATTTATTAAAGAAATACTTCACATGATTTACTCCCAACATGTTTGCTGGCTAATCGCACATTTTTCAAAACCAAACGAGTTAAAAATAAACGTTACAAAAGCGGAATAGGCGATAACCTAGAAGCTATTACCTTTGCTTTTTATACGCTTTTCATAGAGCGCCTATCTAATGGCGACTACAGTACGACGATAATAAGACGTCGATACGGTACGTAGCCGAATAAACGACGTCTACGCAGATATGAATTCAATAAACATCGCGTCGATTATGTTTTAATTCTACGTGCTATCCACGCCACCCAACTTTAAAACAACGAACGGTCTTCATGCACGATGTTTAATTTAATAAGAAGTATAGATAATTGATGATATTTAAAATAAAGAGCAATCAATAAATGAGTTTTACGGGCCGTAATTATTACATGTAACGCTAAATGTTAGAAAAACCTTAACCTTACAACTAGTCGTCTTATCTTAGAAATAATTAGGATCCTTTATTTAATTCATCAGCGTTAAGCCTTTGGCTGATTGAGTTAATAATTAATATTACTGGCTGTACATTCATTATAAAAAGCAAAGAAGAATAAAGCCTGATAAATGTTTTTAGGAACATGATTAAGTCTATTATTTATCTGTGCTAGTTGTCATTAAACCTTGCGAATACCTAAATATTACGAGAAGGATAGCGTAAAGCACTTTGCAAAGCTCCATCTGGCTCATTCACCATCAACTTTGATGTTCTATTTAACATAATATACATTATGCGTAATTGGGTGTTTGGAAGATTAAAGCGTTAATGTCGCTCTATTTGGTTGGTTTGTTGACTGTGATTACTTACAGACCTTTATGCGCGGCAGCTGTTTTAGTGCTTCGGCCTTACCGCAATTGCTTCACTTGTGTCAGTGGTTTTTATTGAAAGTTGCTATGAACTTTGGATTTAGACATGGAATTTATAAATCGTGCGCTACGTGAAATCTGTAGCACTACACCTCGCAAAATGTATTTTATTTCACGTAGCGTCACGTTAGTTTTTTGATTAATTATGGGTATAACTAACAAACAGAAAGACGCAGTCTTTGAATTTTTATACTAGGCTTTAATTTATTCAATGTGGATTTTTAGCTATTTAGAATGTTGCTGTGTTTATCTGAGTTGTAGTTAATCAGATTAAATCTGATTAACTACAAAAATAAACTCGATCGATCATTTACGTAGATTACATGGTTTGTGGTATGCAGAGATTATATAGACTGGCTAGCTGTTTACTTTAAGCATTTTTAGCAGCATTCTTAGCAGTGATTTTGGCAGTAATAATTTACAAGTTTAGTTATCATTATAAACGCGCTCAATTCGCTTAATATCGTCTTCGTAATCCAATGCCAACTTTGCACGTTCATAACTTTGCTTCGCTAACTTAGACGCCGCCTCAACAAAATCTCTTTCTATGCTTGTACCTCCATCTTTAAAGCACGCTTTAATTGTTTTTAGTGACTTTTGTATTCGGATAGCAACTTCAATATTAGCAGCACCATCACGGGCAATGCTGGTGTAAGCATCGTCAAAAAGATCATTCACATTTAACGTAGGCAATGAAATGCGGTCATATTTAAACTCCTCATGCTGAGTGCTATCGTTTTGTGAGTTTTCGGTTTCAGTTTCGGATTTGGGCTTGTGCCACAACAACATAAGGCGTGTAATGCTGCTAATGGTATTTATTGCAGTACCATGGTCATTAACCGATGGCGATAATGCACGAGATGCAATTTCGGCTAGTACGATAAAGCCAAAGCGAGGATCAGCTTCAAAGGACCTGGCTTCACCTATAGTAAATGCGTCAACAATTTCATCTGATACTACCTTTTTATTCGAATAAGCTATGGCACGCTCTGGAGAGACAAACTCACCGGGTAACATGGCAACATTGATAAAGCCGTCGTTTTTATTAGCCCAGTGTTGCAGTTTGGCAATGTCTATAAGCTGAATATAGCCCACTTGTTTAGTATAAATGGCATGCGTCCCCTGCTCTTTTATTTGCTCTTGCGGTACTGCGCCTAAGCACGGCATATCTATTCTATTTTTAATTGCGCGCGTCGTGGCGTGCTCCACTTTTAATAACGTTGACCCCACGCGCCCTAATCGTGCAACGCTGTCTACCCACCGGATAAAGGTTAAAATAACTATCGAAAAAGCCAGACAGGTTAGACAAAATAAAATGAAAAGCCCGGCTTCATCGAAAAAAGCTTGAGTCATTGCAGTAAGCGCTACAGCACTATAGATAAATGCGCCTATGAAAACTGACAGTGCATTTTGTGATACATCATCGGATATTATAAGGCTTAGAGAACGCGGCGTTGACGACTGACTGGCCGAAGCATAAGCATTAACCATGGTACCTGCAGAAAACGTGGCGATCACCATCATGCTAGATGCCATTATTGAAAGCAGTGTTTCAACTGATTCGGGTTTTATTTCAGGAATATGCTCAGCCAATGAAGTCCCGTCTGCTACTTTCGCGACGAATACAGCAAAGATTGAGAGCAAACAAAAGCCAAGAGGTTTTACCCAAAGCTTTTCTTTTACACTGTATAAAAGGAAACGCAGTCTATCTACGGTAATCGGGGCTTCCACATTCTTCTCTTTTTATTAACTTTATTTCACTTAATACGGCAGTTAGGTGTTTTCTGATTTGTCCCAACTCAATTAGCAGGATCCGCCTTAGCATAAAACCTTATTGATAATGATAATCAATATCAACAAAATTGGTTAAAACAGTTTTAAGGTTATCAATATGGACGCTACAAAAATTCTTATCATTGAAGATGATATTACTCTTAATAAACAAATCGCTGCCTTGCTAAAAGACCGAGGCTTCGACGTACATCAATGCCACGACGGCAATCAAGGTCTGGTGACTGCACTTCGTGAAAGGTTCGACCTTATTCTTTTAGATGTATTGCTTCCTAACCTAAATGGTTTCTCGCTGTTAAGCCAACTTCGCAAACGGAAACAAACTCCTGTCATCATGGTTACTGCATGTGGTGCCGAACAAGAGCGTATAAAAGGCTATAGTAACGGTGCAGATGACTACATGCCAAAGCCGTTTAGTTTTGTGGAAATGATGCTTCGTATTGAAGCATTATTGCGTCGCTCTCTAAATGTAAAATCAAATGAAGTAACGAGAAACTCGATCGTCGTTGACGAAATAACACTTGACCGAAGAAACCTGAAGGCCAATTTTGCTGGCAAAGCACTAGATTTAACGTCGACTCAGTTTAAGCTTCTGTGGGTTCTGCTTGAAAATCAGAATGAGGTTTTAAGCAAACCATTACTTTATCAAACTGTTCTGGAAAGAAGTTTCAGCCGGTACGACCGAAGCTTAGATATGCACATGTCCCGAGTGCGAAAGAAACTTATCGAAGCTGGAATGTCCCCTACTCGTCTAGCAACCCAGCACGGCAAAGGCTACTTATTCTCATGAAAAAAGTGTTATTTAGAAAGCTATTGGTCACTATAGCTTCAGGGACGGTTATTCTTATTTGGGTTATTGATTGGTTGTCAGCACATACAGAAACAACAATGAGTCACCTATCAGTAGAGGATCAGCGTGAACTCGTTGAATATGGCAAAGAGGCTGATTTAATTTACCGAAAAGAAGGTGAATTGGGTTTATCGAACTGGCTTCATGAATTTCAAGATAAAGAAAAAACATGGGCAGCAGTAGTAAAGTCAAACATTCAACCTATTGCGGGAAGCGTCATTCCTCAAAAGTACATTGATGAATTTAGAATAGGCCGCAGCGTGGAATGGAAAATTCACCTCTACTTTGAATATAACCCTATCATGGAGGTTCCTTTCTTAGATGAGAAATCACATCTATTAATCCAATTACCCCAGCGAATGAGACCGGGTGTTTATCTCACCTTTGTGGATATTTTGCTCAAGGTCGCACTGCCTTTTGTCGTTCTGTGTGTAGTGAGTTTAGTGCTTTACAGGCACGTAATGGTGCCATTAAGAAAGTTAGAGCATGCCACGAAAGCTTTCAGTCAAGGGCAGTTTGATGTGCGCGTTAGTAAATCATTTAGCAATAGAAGCGATGAGCTCTTCAACTTATCCGTAACATTTGAGGGTATGGCCACACGAATTGGAAAATTAATTTACAACCAGAGAGAACTTTTATCCGATCTGTCTCATGAATTAAGAACTCCGCTAACGCGTATGGATATGGCCATCGATACTATTGAAAATGGTATCAATGACAGTGATACGTTAACTCGGCTTCGCTATGAATCCAACAATATGCGGGCATTAGTCGAAGACACGTTGACACTTGCTTGGCTTAACAATGAATCGCCTGTACTTAACACCGAGACTTTTGACCTTGCTGAATTGATTCAGGTTATTTGTGACGATGCAGCTTTTGAGTATTCCGAAACAAGACTAAATGTCGAATTACCTAACAACGCGGTAATTGATAAGAGTAGTCAACAAGCCCTCGGCCAAGCGATAGAGAACATTATCCGGAATGCGCTTAAATATACGCCAGAGCATAGCGGTGTTGTTGTAACGCTAAAGCAAAATGTAGATGTCTATATGCTTTCCGTCCTGGACTTTGGAAATGGTGTTCCAGAAAGCATGCTTAGCGATATTTTTAAGCCTTTTTTTAGAGTAGATAAGTCTCATGGCCTTCATGTTGTTGGACAAAAACGCGGCGGGTTTGGTTTAGGACTGGCACTAGCGCAGCGGCAAATAACCGCTGTTGGAGGAAAAATCAAAGCGTTTAACCACTTGATAGCTGACTCAGCAGGCGTTGGAGGTTTACAAATTGATATAACGCTACCGAAAAGGTAGCGTTATACAAACGTTATATTCAAGGCTTCAAAGGAACGGCAGAAACATGGGGCTTTGACGCTTTACTACTCTTAGCCTTATATTCATGCCAAGGTAATACTAGATAGTGACAGGCCAACAAAACAACTATCATGGCTACCAAAGTAAATGTCATTGTAAGCTGTTGCAGCCCAACGAGCATTAGCCCCCATCCAATTAATATCCATTGTAAAACATATAGTGCAGTGACGTTTTTACCCCAGAAAGCGAATAGCGTAACCACATAATTTTGCTTAAAGCGTTCAACGAGTATGTGAGTGGTGTAAATAAAAAGCATCACGATACCTGTCATTAAAAGAACAATACCAGGACCGCTTCTTAGGTTTGTTACAATGTGATATTCAGGGTTAGTGAGCGTGAGCCCTGTACCGAGGATTACACAAACTACGCCTAATTTAAGGCACCAAACAAAGTTTAACGTGCCTTTATTATGTTGCTTTAAGAAGCGACCAAATGCCATACCAGCAATTGGGTATGCCGCCCAAGGAAAAATAGGAAACATAACTCCCGCTTCTTCGTTTCCTACAAAAAGCTTCAAAAATTCATTGAGTATAGGTAGTGACGTGTACCTATCCCAGACGCTGTGTGATAAAAACGCAATGGCAATAGCCGTGCCGATCCAAATAGAGATTTTATTGGTTGCATGTTTCAATCCTGTACAAAGGAGTAGCGCTATACCTGCGAATTGAAAGACATCACCAATTAAAAATTCACTCAGCGGAGTGTGTGGAGCAACATCTTGGTACGTGACGAGCCCAATTTTAATCGAAAGCCACATGGGAATGGTTCCGCGAACAAAATTTAGTGCGTAACCTAATACAAACAGAGATATTGCTCGTTTGATATCCGCTTTCAGTGTCGATGATGGAGATAGGCCAACAAAAATCCCCATGATAAAGACGAACATTGATGCTGCTGGCCAACCCAATGCGAATTTTACCGTGGATCCAAATGCACTAAACCGCACTTCAGGTAAGCCATAAAAGTCTAATACATGGATCATAACCATGAGTAAAACAGCAACACCTTTTGCTACGTCAAAAGTTTTCTGCCTGTTAATACTTGGCGTGCCAAAGTGACTAGGTACATAAAATAGTTTCATAGTTTTCACTTGTTTTTATTTTGTCTTTTAAATGTTTGATGTTGCTATTCTTTGCTCTTTTCATCTTTCTCAGAAAACTTTATACCCAACCAAAATAACGGGCAGGCAAAAGCAAAAGAGACGAAGGAAATTGAAAAAGGCCCGGTGTAGCCATTATTTAGAAATTGGATTATTGCTTGGTTATGGCCAAGTGCCTCAATAAGGGATAAAAGTGCAAGAATGAGACCGCTTGCCAGTGCTGTTCGGCTTATCGCTAAATGTACATGCTTAGTGAAAAACGCACCTATGATCGATATGGCATAGACCGCAAAGAAAGCAGTTTCAACAATAAACGACCTGTTGTTTAAATCTGTACCAAGCACTCTCTCGAGTAAAAACGCAAACGCTGTCGCCGGCACGATGCCAGCACATCCACCTAATGTAAGTGCAAATATGCTGTGTTTAAAGCGACTAGAAATACTGCGATTATTTTGAAACTTAGTAAGCCACAACATATTGCCAACAACAATTAAGCCGCATACACCCAGCCCGAGTATGAAAAAAACAATTCTTATATCGACGCCTGCGAAGTGCCCAAAATGCAGTGCGTACAGAAAACGTGTCCCATCGGCGAAGGCATTTCTTTCAGCGGGATTTAAATCTGCTGAAAATTCATTTTCACGCACACGGGAGGTCATATCTATCCGTTGCGAAAAGTTCGATCTATGTTGCCCAATAATACGAATTAGCGCGTTTTCATCACCATAGTTTGTAAGCCTGAGGGAGGAAGCTTTTGCATTCTCTTTCTCTTCCCACGAAGTTATAAGGGTATTCAGGTCTGGCATTTCTCTTTCAATGCCAGTGTAAGATTCGGTTACTCTTGGAAACCCTGTATCGTTTAGTAGCGCAGTCCTGTCTCCATCGTAGATAAACAAGAGTGTCACAATCTGAGAAATCAAACCTAAATTAAACATTAGACCGGTAAGCGCGTACATGAATGTATAGGGTAAGCTCATGACCCCTACTACGTTATGCATGTCTGTAAGTTGATATCGAAGTGTAGCGTTGCCACCTCGATAGTAGAAAAAGTGCGTGATCAGCTTTTTGAACTGAACGACTAGCCCAGTGAAAATGACAACGGTAAAAAACAGGGTCACAATACCGACAATGTGGTCACCCAGTGGCAAATTCAGGTCAATATGGAGGCCATAGAGAAAATCAGCTAAGTGAAAACTGTCTATAGACGCTACCTTTTCTCCATTAACCGGATCAACATAAATTGAAGTCAGTGCATTTTTAGCCGACGGGGTTTTATTTACTGGAAGATGAAGCTCGTATAGAGGCATTGTTTCAGTTGGAAGGACTACAAACATTCTTTGTTGCGTATTCACATCATATTCTGAAAACACTGTGTCCAATATGTTGTTAAGTGGCAGCTGGTCCGAGACTGAACGATATTCTGTATGAGGTAGAACAGACCATGCTTTGATTTCCGGGTAAAACAAAGTAAGAGAGCCTGCCCAAAAAACGATGAATAGAGGAATGGAAATAAATAACCCTATCCATCCGTGACCTTCCAAGGCTGAACGAATCACGCTGGCTTTCATGCAACTACTCCTAATTTAATTAGTACATTAAGCACAAGTGAAAAAGTCAAAACGGAAAGGCATTGAAGCGCTGGCTTTTTAGTCTTTTCGAAACAGAAAAAGTAACTCATTAACCCCGCCCAAATCAAAAATCCAAGTATGTAACCCACCAGCAATTTGACATCTACATCGAATGGTAAAAAGTGGTTAAGATTCAAAATGATGCTTGTGCTAAGTAGTAATCCAATTAGAAAGGACAGATAGGTTTTACGCCACACAAACCCCTCCTATGAGCGCTAATACAACGTTAACGCCTGTTCCATATGCAAGTAGCCTTAAGGGACGATTTTCGTGTGCACCCGTAAATGTCACTAGCGCTAAATTAAAAATAATCATGGTAATCGTAGAAAAGATCATTGCCCAAGCGTTGTATTGCATTCCTAGAAGAAAGGCCGCCAGCACGATAGTGGCAACAAAAAGCGTGTTGCCTAAAGCCTTTGGCATTGATTGAGTGAACGTTCTTTGGTGATCCGACGAAAAATAAAGCGCTGTACATCCCCAGAAAATGGCTTGTAAAGCGAGAACATTTGAAATCGAAAACATATCGACAAGTCCTTTTGTATATATTTCTGCAGTTATACTTAAATGGCTTGAGCGGTAGTCGCGGCCTGGCTCATTTTCTGTAATTTATATCTGTCCTGACTGAGGATATTCTTGCAATTGTTCCCAAACCACTCGAGTGAAGAGTCAATATTTCGCAGAGATGGTTTCGAGTACAGATATTCAATAAACCCTTGATAATCTACCGCACCGTCGAAAATGGGAACCATGCCTTCTCGCGAGCCTGCTGCGGCATACACATTGTCTGGAGCAAATACACTTAAGTGTTTACTGCTACTTATGTTTTTAAAGTGAAAATGATTTATATATGGCGCGAGTCGTTCACAAGAGGCAATAATGTCAGCGCCAGATTCCCATACATGCAACACATCGTAATTTAGTTGCAAATTGTCTTTGTTAACTTTTTCAAACAATTCAATGGTAGAACCCACCGAGTCAGCGTAAGTGTTAGGGTGTGTCTCTATAACTAAGTTAAGCCCATAGTCGCTAAGCCAATCACAGACAAGTTGTAACCGCTCGAAAAGCAGGTTTTTTCGGTCTTCAGGTATGGCTGCGCTGCTTTCGTTGCCAGCAAATGTGCGAATCTTGGTTGCCCCCCAGTGTTTAGCCAAACGACAGAGGCGATGAACCTTAAAATACAAAGCGTCGTTCCCATCAAAAAGTGGCAGATAATCGCTTAGCATGGATGTTTTCAACGCGTAGCTAGAGAGCCACTCTTTCCCATACTCGGGTTGGTCTTCTAAATTCGTAGCATGTGCACCCCATAATTCGATCCCCTGAAAACCATTTGCCACAGACCATTTTGCAATTTCGGCGATTGAGATAAGTTGGTGCCTAAAAGTGATAGTGCATACTGAAAGATTCATACGGCGGCCTCCAAGTTTTCTACGCCCGCGGTATTGTTAGCTTTTTTATCTTGAAGGTTGTGAAAAACTAGCCAGTCTTGGTACACAGTTTGAAGCTTACATTTAATTTTTCTCTCCGTGGTATCTTGCTCATTGAGTAATGTGAAAAGTTCATCAAACAACGGTAATGTGTCTTGATTCTCTTTAGCTAATTCAGAGAGCTTGATCGCTCGGTATTGTATTGCTTTGTATGTAGAAACCAGCTTTTCTATTTCATCACACCAGAGCTCGAATGTTACTTCTGGAAATCCAATGTCTCTCCAGAAAAAAGCAAAGCCATGTTCATAGGCATATTTCCTAATTGCAAGAACGGGGATTTGCTTAAGGGCATTACCCAGCAATGCTCTATCAGCAGGTTTTTGTTGATGAGCTACAATGACTTTCCGGATAGCATCCGTTAACACGTTGTGTTCAGGGAAAAATGTAGCATTGAAGTAACTGGAAATAGCTTGCAGAGAAGAATGCGTTATATGATTACTATCAAATACGTAGCCCCCCGCAACATGTGGTGATGAAATAGCGTTGAGAACATCCTTACGCTTAACCTCTCCTTCCCACCTGAAGTCTGGGTCCAACATAAGCCACCGTTCCGTATCTTCCGTCTTCTTCAGCATTACATAGTGAGGGAAAGGATTCTGGTTAAACTTATTTTCTCGCTCAGGTAATAAGTACATATCTAGCATTACCATGATGTTCTGGGAAGGCGTTGCGTCATTGAGCAACCTTTCCAAATTGGCAATGTTCTGAGCTTTCGTCTGTTCATTGTTATACCAAGAGGTAACCTCTACGCCATAAATTTCCTTATACCATTGAATAAAAAAGCCGTGGCTAATAGATTCGTCGTGATAGGCAAGCATGTGGTCTTCATTGACGACTACCTCCGCGTCCCACACACCAAAATAAAAAGGACGATGATCGACTTTGGGGGATGCTTTTATACATTCACACAAACAGCTTACAAAACAGTGGACTTTAATGTCTTCGAACGGCACTTCATCTACACTATCACTTACCTCAATGTTGTTGGTTTGCTGATAAGATAAAATGAAGTGAGCAAGGCTCTCGACAGTATTAACATCCTCCTGAGATATTGCACTTTCCGGTATTTCAATATCGTGACTCAACTCTAAATGGATAAGCAACTGCATAAGCAACACTGAATCAATATAGAGATCTTCGTTTAAACGAGCTCGTGGAGAAAATTTTTGCATGTGCTTGCAATCCATGTCATGTGCCAGCACGTGTTCAATTGTGTTTATTAAGGACTCTGAATTCATAACGTACTCTAGGCTGTAGCTGCTGTTGTTTCTGCTTCTAACTGGAAATTCTTTGCAATTTCGTTGCGATTTACTTTCCCATTGGGTAAGCGCTTGATCGCATCAACCTGTATGAAATCGAACGGCACCTGATATGTGGCTAGTTGCTTGTGGCACCAACTTCGCAACGCGGCCTTATCTTCATTCGAATAACGATGTGGCGCGCAAAATTGAAGATAAGCTCGATAGCCTGTACTTCTGTCCTGTACTTTAAATAAAACGGCATCGTCAATGTCAGGGTGACTAAGAACAACGTCTTCCACGTCTTTGGGGTACACATTAAGCCCCGATACAATAATGGTATCGTCTTGGCGGGCAACGAAGCACAGTTGGTGCACACCATCTTTGTCTTCAAAATAACCGAGATCATTGGTATAAATTTCGGCCGATTGTCCATCAAGCGGTTGTTTGATTTTGATAACTATTTCACTGGGAGCGCTTTGGCTGCTGCCTGCTTTAACATTAAGGTGAGGAAGGACTTCGCCTATTACATTTGTGCTTTCAAAGGTTTTACTTATTGCAACGCACCCGGCCTCAGAACATCCATACTGTTGATAAAAATGTTCCACTTTTGATTTGGCTCGCTCAAAGACAGGTCCTGACATGAGTGTGCCAGAGGTCATTACAGCGTGAAGTTTGCTTGTCTTGGGCCATAGCATACATACGGTATCTATCATTAACGGTGACGAATACAGCAATGGTTGCTCAAGTTTGAGCAATGCTTTTAGCAAATGTTTAGGATTTATACTGGTAAAGATTCTGGGATGCTTGCCTCTGGCAAGGCCAACGAATATACCGCAAATAAGCCCGTAAGAATGAGTAACAGGGCAAGCAATCACCGGAGTCATTGAATTGGGTGCACTGAAATGTGCAACATAAGCAGACACCTCTTGATCGATACTACGCCAAGACCGTTTTATGCTCTTTGGTGCACCAGTGGTTCCAGAGCTCATTTGAATTAATCCTGGAGTATTATCAGGCTTTTCGTTTTTAGGGAATATAATTACATTGTTTAGAGTTTGGTAAATGAGGGCATAGCAACCGGCATTTTCCGCGTATTTTTTCGCTAGTTTTTCTGGCGTACTGGCATTAATTGGCATCACGGTAAGGCCCGCTTCCTTCGCGTAAAAACACAGTGAAAGCCAGTCGCTGACGCTTTCTATGCACACAGCCACACTACCCTTTTTTGAGCTCAGATAGGGGGCGTTTGAAAATATTTTAAATTTCGAGCTGATGTCTTGGGCTGAGAGGACATTATCGTCAATACTAAGCATACGATTCTCCGCAGGTATCTTTGGCAAATTTTGCTAAAGGGTTTGTAATGGTATGGTGGAACTCTTCATGCGCATTGCTTGCGTAGAGTTTTTTCTTCAAAAGCGACTCAGTAATAACCTGTGTTTCAAATATATTGAGACGGTTAATTCGGCTATGTGGCGTCACACCACTATCGTTGTAGGAACGTAAGACACTACATACCTTTGACCAAAAAGTGTTCTCATCACAATAATTCTGCTCAGAGAAAAGAAACGACAGCTCGGTCAAGTTATAGACGAACACGGTATCGACAAATAGCTCTCGCAAGGCTTCGACGTCTTCCATCCAGTAGTAAAGATTGGCAGGTGCGTTAACATACTCTGGATTAATCTTATCGAATTCTGGTACGTTACTTTTGTTCGCAAGAAAGTCAGGCACGAACTCTAAACTTTCGTGAAAGTCCCGCAGAATGACTTTCACAGGTAATCCATCTTTCAGTACAACGGACGTATTCTGAGCATGTGCCTCAATGGCTATACCGTGATGAGTCAATAAATGCCAGACGGGAAGAACAACCGTGTTAAAAAGCGCTTCTAGCCGTTTTTCTACTCCATGTTTCTCAATCCAGTGCGCCACGAAAGGCTTTCCGTCAACTTCGGTACTTGCAAGTACGGCGAATGGTACAGTTTGATAATTCGGTTCGTTCAGCACACTGGCATCGCGAAAGATAACACTAAGGCTTGGGGATAAATCATCAGCCCAACTGCCATTTTCTCCACTATCCGCTGATTGCTTTAGCGCAATGCCCGCGTATTCACTTTGTATAGATAGCGCATCACGGCTTTGTAGCCATTCATCTTCGGCTATTAGGTTAGTCAACCAATTTGAAATATGTGGCGCAGTACAAACTGAATGAGGTTCAATAGTGCGCAAAGAGGACGTGTTGACGATATTGAGCGGCAGTTTGACGCTCGCTTTGTTAACGTTACTTGTATTGAGCAAGGTTCTTAATGAAATACTGGCTTGATAATCGTCTCCAGCTAAGCCCAGAGAATAAACGTCACCGTTTGATAACGGTTTTTCAAGAGAAGGCTTTAGCTTGTTATATTGCCACGGATGAACCGGTAAAAAACAGTAACGTAGATTATCCCCGCCGTGTTTACGTAAGCTGTCAGACAGATTTTTATAGGTAGATTGGCCTAGCTCTCTTTTCCAAAAACTTTGCTCAACTTCACCGTTGAAATTTACGGACAAGTATTCACGCTTTACTGCAAGCCAATGAAGCTTAAACGTATTGCTTGCTTCAGGCCCATATTTTTCGTGGTCTTCAATGCTAAAGCCACTTCTTGATTTAAAGCATGGATGGTACGGGTGGCCCTCAATCAGAGCAGATTCTAAGCGAATATAGCTCAGTGCTCGTCTACTTGAGAGTTGTAGCAGGTTTTGTTGATTCCAGCGGCAAAGTAACAGTGTATGTTTTAACTCTTCGACTAGCTTATTTTGTCTTTCTCTGCTGCAAGGAAGCGTATGGATAACTTTTGCTGCGTCAGATAACGTAAGAGGGTCACCGTTTATCTTAATAGAATTGGCATCTAGACGAACCCGACTGAAAAGCGTTTGTTGGCCATTAGCTGTTACAAAATTGTCGCCCACTTGAAAAGTGAAAAGTCCATCCTCAAAACAGAAATCAACTAAGCCTTCGAAGATAAGCGCTTCAAATAATTGTCGAACAACGCGTTTCTCGTTTTTACACGATACTTTTCCCCTTGTTCCTGTAAGCACGCTGAGATGCTCTTCGGTAGTGTCTAAAGTGCAACTAGAGGTACGGCCACGATTCGTGATAAATCGACCAAAAAATAGTTTAACCATATGAAATATATTGAATATCTCAACGAACTAACAGCAGACTTTGCGCTATTGATACACTGTTTGTTATATTCGTACTTTCAACTTAGAATTTTACTACCCACTTCAGTACCGACAATACGGTTAAATTATGTATGTAATTGGTCAACTTGCCAAATTGGCAAGCGTAAACGTTGAGACCGTTAGATATTATGAACGGTGCGGCTTAATTGAACAGCCCCAAAAACCCGTTAAAGGTTATCGTCGTTATCCTGAGACGACTTTGAATCGCATTCGGTTTATCAAACGTGCTCAAGAGTTAGGGTTTTCCTTGGATGAGATCGCTAACTTGCTGATGCTGGAAGAGACTTCTTGCCAAGAAGTACAAAGTATAGCAAACCACAAACTTGCCAGTGTTCGTGCAAAAATGGCTGATCTACGCCGCTTAGAAACCAGTCTTAATGATTTACTGAAACAATGTGCAAGCAACACTGAACAGGCACATTGCCCGATTATTACTTCCCTTCTCCCAGAAAACAACTAATAACAATCGCTAAACCCCTTGACTCCGTACTTGGATACGGAGTTTATACTGTTTTCTATCAGAACATTTGAAGTGGAGTAAGCCATGGCAAAAAACGATACCAGTTTACCGCTAGTTGGTGGTATTGCTGCTGCTATTGGTGCTGGGCTTTGTTGTGCTGGGCCCTTAGTCTTGTTACTACTAGGCGTTAGTGGTTCTTGGATTGGCAATCTGACCGTATTGGAGCCATACCGCCCTATTTTTATCTTGCTGGTACTGGTTTTATTTAGTTTTGCCGGTTGGAAAGTTTATCGACCTATAGAAGAGTGTGAGCCTGGAACCGCTTGTGCAATGCCACAAGTACGTAAGCGCCGGCAGATCATTTTCTGGGTAACCGCCTTCATTGCATTAATATTAGTCACTAGCAATTACTGGATTATCTGGTTTGCTTAATTATATCGTTGAGAAATAACCCTTGGAGAAGAAGATGAAAAAAATTGCACTATTATCCCTACTATCAATACTTAGCTTGGGTGCGTTTGCCAAGCAGCAAACAGTCATGCTTGAAGTTCCCACGATGACCTGCGTAACTTGTCCGATTACGGTGGAAAAAGCATTGCAACAGGTTGAGGGAGTTACCAAAGCTGAAGTGACCTTCGAAGATAAGTTAGCCGTGGTCACTTTTGATGATGAAAAAACTACGGTGGAAAAGCTGACCGAGGCCACAAAAAATGCCGGCTATCCATCTGTGGTAAAGCAATAAAGGACGAATACTAATGAAGAACCTGCTGAGTCTTTTTACCCGCATTGGCGACAAAGCCAGCTCATTAGGTGCCGTGGTGTCTGCCATGGGTTGTGCCATGTGCTTTCCGGCCATCGCCAGCTTGGGGGCAGCCATCGGGCAGGGTTCCTCAGTCAGTGGTAGTGGTTCTTTATCAATACACTCTTGCCTATATTGGCTTGGGTTAGCCTAATAGTTAACGGACTTGGCTGGATTGGTCACAAGCAGTGGCATCGTAACCTGCTTGGTATGCTAGGGCCTATTCTGTTGTTGCTATCACTTTATCCGTTCTTTCAATATGCCTGGAGCACTTATGTGACGTACTCAGCCTTGGCACTGATGGTAGCGGTATCAATCTGGGATATTTTTTCGCCAGCGAATAAACGCTGTGACAATGAAAGTTGTGTGCTTCCTGCCGACAACACTCACTCAAATCCATAAGGAGGTCTTTATGCGTAAATTCTCCATCTCTGGAATGACTTGTGAAAGATGCCCTCAGCAGATCGAAGATGCCTTGATCGTCATGCCTGGCGTCAGAAATGCCACCGTTTTTTATACGAAATCCAGTGCAGTCGTCGAAGCAGAATCTGATGTCAATGAACAGACGCTAATCAATACCATCAAAGCTCTTGGCTACACGGCTCAACCTGTCGCGTTAGATGGCTGCGATAGTGAAGATGTGACTGACAAAAAGTCGCTGCATGTCGCTATCATCGGTACTGGCTCGGCTGCTTTTGCTTGTGCTATCAAGGCAGTGGAAAATGGAGCACAAGTCACACTCGTTGAAGCTGGAGATGTGATCGGAGGTTGTTGTGTTAATGTCGGTTGTGTACCTTCGAAAATTCTGCTCCGGGCTGCCCAGCTGGCTGAACAGCAGCGTAACAATCCTTTCGACGGTCTAGAAAATCATGAACCTTCTTTGGATCGTAGCTTGTTAGCGAAACAACAAACTGCACGCGTGGAAGAGTTACGTGCCGCCAAATATCAGCATATTCTGGATACCAATCCAGCATTGTCATTGGTACAAGGTTATGCATCTTTTAAAGATACTCATACCTTAACTATTCGCAACAAAGATGGTTACGAGCAAGAGCTGGTTGCAGATCGCTTTTTGATTGCCAGCGGCAGTCAGCCATCTATTCCTCCTATTCCAGGCCTGGTTGATACCCCTTATTGGACTTCGACGGAAGCTTTATTCGAAACTGAGCTACCTGAGCACTTGTTAGTGATAGGCTCTTCAGTTGTGGCTGTCGAACTTGCTCAAGCTTATCGTCGGCTGGGTGCAGAGGTCACTATCTTGGCTCGCAGTACTTTATTGCTCCGTGAAGACCCACTGTTGGGAGAAGGCTTAACCGTAGCTTTTGAACAGGAAGGCATTCGCGTACTGGAACATACCCAAGCCAGTCAGGTGTCTTATGAAGATAATAAGTTTATCCTTGATACCGAGCAAGGAGAAATTCGTGGCGATAAATTGCTGGTCGCCACCGGCCGTGCACCTAATACCGGTAAGCTTAATCTTGCCGCTGCCGGTGTAGAAAAAGAGGCCAATGGAGCGGTCACTGTAGGTGATCAGATGCGCACATCACAGTCACATATTTACGCAGCAGGTGATTGTAGTAACATGCCGCAACTGGTTTATGTCGCGGCAGCGGCAGGCAGTCGTGCAGGGATTAACATGACAGGGGGTGAAGCTCGGTTGAATCTATCCGCGATGCCAGCCGTGATCTTTACCGAACCGCAGGTAGCAACGGTAGGGTTGTCAGAACAAGAAGCTCATGCACAGAATATTGAGACCGAAAGTCGAGTATTGCCACTGGAAAACGTGCCTCGAGCACTGGCTAACTTCGACTCTCAGGGTTTCATCAAACTGGTGGTTGAAGCTGGCTCCCAACGCCTGATCGGAGCCCAAGTATTAGCTCATGATGGCGGCGAGATTATCCAGAGCGCGGCACTGGCGATTCACAACCACATGACAGTGGATGACTTAGCGGATCAATTGTTTCCTTATTTAACTATGGTGGAAGGCCTGAAGCTTTGTGCACAAACTTTCAGTAAAGATATTAAAGAACTGTCTTGCTGTGCTGGGTAAGCTTTATCTTTCGTCAGAAAAGATATTTATGAGTCTGCTTTTGGTTTCCAGTGATACGGTACTACCAATTTACTGCATATTTCTTCGTGGAAAGTTTCTTCAGTAACTGTTTGAGAGCTAGCCTCAAGCAAGATATTTGGCCACAATAGGAGATGTGATCATCTGAATTACTGCAAAGAATGTGGCTGGTATTACTATTTCTGATGGCAACCGGGATGCAGCCACAAAAGCCGCTGCAATGCTAAATTCTTTTTTGCTGACAGTAAATAGGTATGCGATGACTTCCGGTCGGTCTGTCGTTATAAACCGTGAAGCCATTCCAATTAAGTAGCCACAAAGATTTAGACTTAAAGCTGCTCCAGCAATTACAAAAGCATACTATCCATAACCAATGATGGTTTCTGCATTGGAAGCCACTACCGCAAGTAATATTACAAGATAGAAGACTGACCCAATTCCTGCGTAAGTCGAATCATGCTTTGAAATAATCGTCGGAAAGTTGGTGCGTAAGGTTACACCGAGAATTGTAGGCACTAAAACAACTAGAGCTAACTCCAGGATGATGGAAACGAGAGGGACTTCTAGCTGTATCCCTGTCAGCCATAGAAAAAGGAGCGGAACTACGAAAGGAGAAAAGGCTGTATTGACCGCATTGAAAAAGGCGACCAGTCAAGAAGCCTGCAATTGAATCGGGCCATAGACGAGCCCCATTGCCAAAAACTGTCTTGACGGTTTGCGAAAGACTATTCGTACGGCATGTGCATCAAATGTAAGGCTGATCACAAACATCAGAATCACAAGTAAAGGGGCTATTGAGGAGTCGAGGTACTTCCCGGATTCGGGCAATATCAGGCCAACTCCAGCTACAATAATCACAAACCAAACAAGATTTGATTCAACGAAATAAATTAATCGACGCATAGGTCAAGGGTACCAGTTACAGTGCGGCCACAATATAAATTATAGCTGTACACTCCCAATTACAGAGCTTGAGAATCATCGCGACATTGCTCATTTGTCATTTCAAGCTCAATGGTCGTATGCTCTAAATTAAATTTACTCAATCGTTCTGCTATGGACTTTTTTAACTCCAGTTGCTGTTGAGTAGACAGTGCCTCTTGTAGAGCTAGATGAGCAGTAAGTACATGATGCTCTCCATCCAATGACCACAAGTGCAGGTGATGGATACTATCCACTTCTTTGAGTTCTATTAAGGTTTTATAAACTGATTTTGACAGTTCTTTGTCAGGGATTGCCTGTAAAAATAACCTTATAGTGTGCCAAAGGTTTTTAGCAACATTAATTAAAATATAGAGAGTGAAAAGAATTGATAAAGCTGGGTCAAGAATGGGCCAGTCAACAAAAAGAAGTACGATGGAAACGATTAAAACTGCAACCCAACCCAGTACATCTTCCAATAAATGCCAATTGAGTACACGCTCATTAAGAGTTTTGCCTTTACTTAATTTATAAGCCGCAAACCCATTAACTAGCACCCCAAACACGGCTAAGGCGATCATGCCCTCAACTATAGGCATTTCTGGTTGCAGGAGTTTAGGGATAGCTTCTGTCAGAACCCAGACGGAACCAATAATGAGGACTAGACCATTAATAAGTGCACCGAACAATGATAACCGGCGGTAACCATAGGTGAACTCTGAATTTGAACCTTTTTCACTAACTTTACTGAGAAACCAAGCAAATCCGATGGATAAACTGTCGCCAAGATCATGAACGGCGTCGGCCATGATGGCGGTACTATTGGTTAAGATACCTCCTATAAATTCGATAATGGTAAAGGTGACATTCAGAAAAAATGCCCAACCTATACGATTATTTGAACCATGTGAGTGCGAATGATCATGCATTTAAGATTACCTCTTGTGGAGCTCTATTCCTACCTTAGGATTTGATCTTCAATATACGAATACCGCCAACTAAAACAATTAATCCAATGATAAACCCAATGATTAAGTCTGGATATTGTGAGCCCGTCCATGCCACTAATCCTCCGGCAATAATAACGCCTGCGTTAGCGATGACATCGTTAGCAGAAAAAATCCAACTTGCTCTCATGTGAGCGCCGCCATTTCGCTTTTTGGCAATTAAGATTAAGCACCAGACATTTGCTACCAAGGCAATTAAGCCAAACACCATCATAAGGTTTGACTCAGGCTCACTCCCTTGAACCAGTCTCCTCACAACTTCTGTTAATACACCCAGAGCTAATATAATCTGTAACCATCCTGATATATGCGCTGCACGGAGTTTTTTTCGGACGCCATGCCCAACGGCGTATAGTGCCACCCCATACACTGCTGCATCGGCAAACATATCCAATGAATCAGCTATCAATCCGGTCGATTGTGCCCACCAGCCGATAACAAGTTCTGTAATAAACATCACTGCATTAATAGCTAATAGCATTTTAAGTATCCCAGCTTCCTCTGCTTCTTCATTTTGTGCCGTCAACCTTGCTTTATGGATAATCTCGCTGTCCACAGCGTTAGTTGATTCCAATCTAGCCCCAAGCCCAAGAGACGTTATCCGGTCTTCTACCATGTCCCTGAGTTCAAGGTGATGAAGCACTCTAACTATGCGTTTATGTGTATCAAACTCGAGGATTACACTTGGCTCAAGACTGTCCAGTGCCATTCGGATCATGCTTTCCTCTGATGGGCAGTCCATTTTAGGAACGTGGTATTCGCTTACATGTGCCCCTTCAAATAACTTGTCGTCGTTAGTAATATCTTGTGTTTCATCTGTAGCATCTGCTTTGCAGTCACGGTTACATTTCTGGCTCATAGGTATACCTTGCATTTTTTGATATTGGCTTTCCCCCTCCCCGATCACTATAGTCTAAAGCGGAGAGTCCTCGATACGAAAATGGGCGAGCTTTCAGCATTAATGGGGTGTTGGTTCAAACCATCTTGCTATTATAAAGTATTGCCGACTCCAAAATAGAGCCGGCAGATTGCTAGTTAGTGTTTCTCCTTCAACTTACCTTTTGAAAACCAGGCAAACAGAACGGGCAACACAAACAGTGTTAAAAATGTGGCTGTTATCAGCCCGCCTACGATAACACTGGCAAGCGGTTTTTGTATCTCTGCGCCAACGCCATTTGATAGCAACATCGGTATTAAACCTAACGCAGATGTCACTGCTGTCATCAATACCGGTCTAAGCCTGGATACGGCACCATCAAAAGCGGCTTCACTGACAGGTAGGCCATCCTTGATACGCTGATTGATACTTTCAACCATCACTACACCGTTAAGTACCGCGACGCCAAACAGGGTAATAAATCCGACCGAGCTGGGCACTGATAAATACTGCCCTGACAGCCAGAGTGAGAACACCCCACCAATAACGGCTAGAGGTACATTTACCAGGATCAGCATAGCCTGACCAACCGAAGCAAAGGCAAAGTAAAGCAACAAGGCAATAAGCGCCAGCGATAATGGCACGACCAGCGACAGACGCTTTTGTGCTCGCTGTTGATTTTCGAATTGTCCACCTATATCCACGGAGTAACCCGTTGGCAAATCAACTTGTTCAGCAATCGCTGCGCGAATATCTGCTACCACACTGCCCATATCACGCCCTTGCACATTGGCCTGAACGACTACTCTGCGCTGAACATCATCGCGGCGAACCTGCGGCGGGCCGGAAGCAATATTTACAGAGGCTACATCACCAAGGCGAACCCAGGCTCCTGAAGGTGCCTGCAAACGAAGGTCAGCAATAGTTTCGCGATCTTGGCGAAAACGTTCATCCAACCGAACATAGATATCATAACGTTCGTTACCATTGATGATTTGTCCAGCGCTGGCACCGCCAAGCCCATTTCGAACCACTTCCATGACATCCGCTACGTCGAGTCCATAACGAGACAATGCGCGGCGATTGGGCTTTACGACCAATTGAGCTTCACCGACAATTTGCTCCATGGCAACATCACGCGTACCGTCGATCTTTTTGACCACTGCCTCAATTGCCTGCCCTTTTTCAGCCAGCACATCAAGATCTTTACCAAAGAGTTTTATCGCTAGTTGCGCTTTAACCCCCGATAACAGCTCATCCACACGGGTGGCAATTGGTTGTGAAAAATTGAACAGCAATCCGGGATGTTGTTCCAGCTTTTGCTCCATCAGGGATTGAAGTTCATAACGATTATCGGCGCTGGTCCATTCTGGCACTGGCTTAAGACCAATATAGATCTCAATGTTATTCACTGGCTCTGGATCACCGCCAATTTCGGCACGTCCAATGCGTGATAACGCATAGGTGACTTCCGGGAATTCCATCAGCATTGCTTCGAGTTTTGGAGCGACTTCAAGCGCAGTATCCAGGCTGGAGGACGGAGCGAGAGTTACCCGGAGGTTGACCGTTCCTTCTTCGAGTTCAGGCACAAACTCGGTACCCAGACGCGGTATTACTAAAGCTGCCGCAACCACGAGCGTTACAGCAATACCAACGACGACCTTACTGTGGCTCATAGCCCACGACAAACCCTTGCGGTAGAGTTTATCAAGTGGTTTCAAGACGAAACTCTCCCGCGGGCGTATCCCTTTGCGAAACAGGTAGGTGGCTAATGCTGGGACTATGATTAAAGCTACAACCAGCGCGGACAGCATAGACAGCATGATACTGATAGCCATCGGCTGGAACAGTTTGGCTTCGACCCCTTCGAAACTGAATAGCGGCATGAAGACAACTAAAATAATTGCTGTCGCAAAAAATATAGGTCTTGCTACCTCTCTGCCAGCTTCTTGCAAGCGTAAAGCAATCCCATGGCTATCATGAGCTGCATCAACAGGATCTGGATCATCCTGAACCATTGTCTGTCTATCTTTGTCATGGGTGGCATCGGGATGGGTCAAATGTTTGAACATGTTTTCGACCATCACTACAGAGCCATCCACGAGCATGCCAATGGCCACGGCAATACCGCCTAGAGACATTAAGTTTGCCGAAAGACCAAACCACGCCATCACCATCAAAGCAATACCGATGGAAATTGGAATTGAGATCAGTACCAGTAAGGTAGCACGCAAATTCATTAGGAACAGCGCCAAAATGACCACAATGAAGACAAACGCCAGTAACAGAGCATTGACAACGGTATCAACCGCTTGCGTCACCAGATCGGCCTGATCATAGTAAGCCTCGAACTTAACTCCTTCCGGTAACGCCTGATTAATACGCTCGATACGGGCATTAACCCCATCAATGGTGCTTTTGGTATTGGCGCCTAAACGTTTTAATACAATGCCTGAGACGACTTCGCCTAGTGTCTCAACTTTCCCATCCGAAGTTCGGCGTGTCATGGTCACTGCGCCCTGGCGGATTTCGCTACCCAGATTCACTTTGGCTACATCCGATACGGTGATAGTGGTGCCATCCACCGTTTTCAGGGGAACTTGACGGATCTGCTCCAGCCCTTGCTTGCCATGATCGAGCCAGCCGGTACCTCGGATCACCAATTGCTCCTGACCACGGTTCATATACCAGCCGCCAACATTGGTGTTGTTACGCTCCAGAGCCGCCATGATATCGTCCTGGGTCAGATCGTAAGATAACAGCTTTGACGGATTCAGATCGACCTGATACTGACGCACCTCACCGCCGAAAGACAGCACATCAGTCACGCCTTCGGCCGGGATAAGCAACAACTTGACCACCCAGTCATTTAAGCTGCGTAGCTCCATGGCATCGAAACCCGAACCGGGTTCGGCAACCAGTAAATACTGATAGACTTGCCCCAGCCCAGAAGTGTTTGGCCCCATTTCGGGTGTACCAACGCCCTCTGGAATCAGCTCTTTGGCAGCCTGAAGTCGCTCGAATACCAGTTGCCGGGCAAAGTAAATATCAGTGCCTTCCTTAAACACAACAGTAACGCCAGACAAGCCAGTCTTTGAAATAGACCTTACTTCTTCTACATCAGGCAGAGCGTACATGACAGCTTCAATCGGATAGGTTATCAGCTGCTCGACTTCCTCAGCAGCCAAGCCAGGAGCTTCAGTATTGACCGAGACCTGAACGTTGGTAACATCCGGAAATGCATCAAGATTCAGCCTTGGAATAATAAAAAAGGCGCTGACCGTTAGTGTAATGAGCGCAATCGCCACCAGCAAACGGTTAGTGACCGCCCAATCGACAATTCGATTAAACATAGAGTCTCCTTAATGCTTAGTGGTTATGCGGATCAAAACCGCCTTTGGCGATTTGTGAAGCAACAAAAAAGGCACCGTCGGTAACAATACGTGTTCCGGGAACAATGCCGTTAATTTCACGCAACGAACCTAGTGCTCGCTTTAGTTCAACTTCTTGAGAGCGAAACTGCCCTGGACTCTCTTCTACAAAAATTGCCCAGTCTCCATCGGGATTTCGCATCAGTGCTGACTCTGGCACAGCCAATACCGGCTCTTCTGTACGAAAACGGAAGAAGACCTCTGCAAACTGTCCCGGATGCAGCCTATGCTCCAGGTTGTCCACCAATAAGCGCACTGTTCGGGTTCGTGTAACGGGGTTTATGGTATGTGCTTCTTGGGATACCTTGCCTTGAATTCGGATATCACCAGCCACAATGTCAGCCAATGTACCGAGCGGAAGTGATATAGACTGATCTGCTGGAAGGTGTGCTTCGACCCAGAGCTGCTTCTCATTGGCCAGCTTGATCAGAGGAGAACCAGCTTCGACGCGCTGCCCCTGCTCGAAGTCGTCAGATAACACAGAACCATCGGTTTCGGCACGTAGGGTATATTCGCCCAATGCCTTAATATCTTGCGATGCCAGAGACTGCAAATCTGACTCAGCTAACCCATAGGCCTGCAACGTTGCCCGAGCAGCCTCCCAGCTGGTTTTGGCCTGGATATAACGCTGCTCTCCAACGGTTTTGCGACCGAGCTTGCGGACTCTTTCCCATTCAGGCCAAGCGGTGCGATAGTCTGCCTGGGCCTGCGCCACATCCTCACTGAACAGGGTTACCAGTGGCTGACCTTGTTCGACATGAGCGCCCAATGCTACGTGACGACGTAATACAACGGAAGCTACTCGCGGTGACACTATGTAGCTAGTGTATCCATTAGAAAGAACTTCCCCTGGTGCGTAGAACTCATAATCAACGCGCTCGGCAGTGAGAGGAGCAACCTGGATATCAGCAATCGTCATTTGAGTAGCATTTAGTGCCGTAGTGGCAGAAGCTTCTTCTTGATGCCCATGTCCATCTTCTTCAGTATTACTTTCGCTGTGTCCCGCATCATCATGACTTTCATTGTGGGAACTATCGCTAGACCCATGTTTTGTATCACCATGACGCTCATGTTCATCCGTGGCATTTGATGGGTGCTCCTTGTGAGACGCATCATCCTTATGCTCAATAACCTCTTGAGCAGGCTTGCTCTTATCATGTTCGTGCGCCTCACCACTCATCGTTTCTGCAAGCCCTATGCTTGGTGCAGTCATTGCGGCGCTTAGCATCGCTATCAATAATCTATTCATGTTCATTATCCTATCTTTAATTCAGTGGCTTAGTCGCAGTTGGTGCAACAGCTCTGAGCTGGCCGGAGTGCAGCAACACTTCGGTTAACGCAAGTTGTGTGTGCTTTTCGAGTGAGATTCCTGCCAGCAGGCTCTCCGAACGCTGGTTGAGAGCGAGCAGGTAGTCAGTTGTTGATAGGTCGCCGCTTCGCCACTGGCGTTCCAACAAGTCAGCACTATTTTCAACTCTGCCACGAGCTAGCTCGAGCCAGCGTCGGTATTGCTCGTCATAACGTTTCCAGGCAGCTTGTGCAGCCTGCCAGTCAAACCGTAGATTGCGATAAACGGCCAAGAATCGGGCCTCTGCTTCTAGTGCTGCACGATTAGCCACACGAGTTTCGGCACTGTAGTCATTACGTACATTCAAAGGAATCGAGAAGGTCAGGCCGACAGTATTTTCTCCACCGTCGCGACCAGCATTGACTCCAAAGGTCGGCTCTGCTTTGGCTGCGCGGCGGGTTGCTACGGCCTCTTCCTTGATGGACTTCCAGCGAGCCTGAGCGCTGGCAACATAGGGATGTTGTAACAACTCCTGGTCAGTAATGGACACTGGCTCCGAAGGCCAGAAATCTTCGGGAATGCCTCCTTTTTCAGGAGTCCACTGTGGCAAAAGTTCGCGCACTCTGCTTTCTGCTTTTTGCAAAGCGACTTCAAGCTCAGCGACCTGTGCCAGCTGTTTTGATAAAGATAGAAAGGTGAGTTCAGCATCAATAGTGCCTATATCCCCTGCTTTTTGGCGCTTTTCAGCCACTTGCAATAATGCATTAAGCTGCTCTTTTTGTGCCTGAGCAATAATGGCGGCTTCATTACTGGCACGCCACTCAACCAATGCTGATAGAGCCTCAGCAGTCTTACTCATAACCTGTTGCTGATACTGGGCTTTGGCTGCTTGTCGGATAAAAGCCGCTTGCTGCTGTTTAGCACCTCGTCTATCCCACCAGTCAACCGTTTGAGAAACACCTACACGGTAGTTATTTTCTTCACCAACCTGTTCCAGCTCAGAAGATAACTCCGGGTTGTAAAGTGGCTGTTCCGCTGCGTCCGCAGTAGCTTCCGAGCCTTGCAGTTGCTCGCGGGCCGCGATGATGTCTGGGTGCTGCTTTATCTGTGATGCCAGCCAGCGCTCCCAATCAACGGGTTGCGCTTGCGCCGAAGCCGACAGCAAATAAATAACGGCACACATCGCATAAGAAACGGATAGTTTCTTCATGAAATTTCCTCACAATTAAAATCAAAGTACATCAGGTACAGCTGGGTTGGCATTTGCACAACGCTATACCTCAGAATAAAAGTTTATTTGTACTGTATTTAACTGATCGGAGGGGGATTATCAGGGAAGGCTATATGGGAACGGTAATGGGAAGGGTTGCCTAAAATAGCACCCTTTTGATAAAGAGAAGCAGAGATATCTTGGCGACCCAGAAAGAAAGGGTGTGATGAGCCATGACAGTGACAACAATGGTGGCAATCAAGCTGGTAGCTTTTGCTCTTTTCTGATTCTAACCAACGCTTGTCATCATCTGGTATTGGAGAAGAGTGAGCTTTTTGATGCTCGTGATCAAAAGTAAGATGCTCAGAACCGGATTGATGAAACTGATGAACGTCCGCCACAGCAACTACCGATTGCAGGGCAATCAATATGGCTAGAGCGAAAGTTAAAAGTTGACGGTTCACGGTAAAAAAGAGTCTCTACTCGTTCTCATAAATGCAGGGCAGTAGACTAGCAGATTATCAGTTAGTTCACAAAAGATAAGTGGATACTAACCAACTATTACACAGCTTTGTGCTTAAAGGCTAGCTTTTAGACTTGGCTACTTCCTGTTTTTTTGCGAGTTTCTCGGGCGATTTCAATTCCTCAACCTCATGCTCTAGCTGAACAACGGAAGTGTTTAGCTCATTGTTTTCTTTGGTTATAGCATCAAGTTGCGCTAGTAGCTCCTCTCTGTCAGTACTGGCTGACTGCACCTGTTCAGTTAACGCTTTTAATGAGTTTTGAAGTTCGCGCTGTGACTTGGCCAACAACCGCTTTTCGGTGATTAGCTCAGCGTTCTGACGGTTCAACTGCGTGAGTTCTGACTGTTGAGAGGCAATGGTTTGCCCCAGCTTTCGCTGCTCTGCTCGCAATCCCGACACTTCTTCAGCGTGCTTGCGCTCTTGTTGATCACGCTGTTCTTTAGCGGATTCGCGGAAGTGGCTCAAGTTGTCATAACTGTGTTGCAGACTCTTCTCCAGATCGATAATTCGTTCATCTTTTTGTCCACAAACAGCTGTAAGTTCTTTCAAGTCACTTTGAATACCTTGCAACTCAGTGTTCAGTTGCTCACTCTCACGGCTGGCAGTATTGAGCTTCGCCTGTAGTGAGTGAATGTTATCACTTAGAGCTTTATTTTGCTCTGTGGCTTGGCTTAACGACTCCTCAAGTCCTGACTTTTCTTGATTCCAAGACTTACGCTCTTTATCAAAGGCTTGCTCCATGTCTTCAATGGTTTTATTCGCTTCAGCGTTGAGCCTGGCAGCAAGCTGGCTTACCAGGTGCCCAATGGCGTCGGAGACTTTGACCTCGGTGAGTGTACCGTTAGTACGGGTCTTTTTAATGTCTTTGAGGTATTTTGAGATGGTGGTTTTGGAGCCAGTGTTACCCAGCTCAGCTCGTATTGCATCAATTGATGGGTTATTTACACCCTGTGAAGTCAATGATTTATATGCTTTTTCAACGTCAAATTGAGAGATGCCTGTGCGCGCCATTTTTTAAGTCTCTGATTATTTTGTAATGTAATACATAATATGTATATACATATTATTACTGTGTTATCTACGTGGTCTATAGCTTTCGAAAATTCATTTTAGATAATAGTAGATTATCTATTGTGATAGACATTTTTGGACGATATGATGAGATAAAGTCGTACATAACACGCATATATGCCCGATTCTAAAAATATTGATTTAGTGAGTTTTTACGTCAACGCAGCCACTCGCGAAAATACGGTACGCAGTTACCGTACCGCCATTGAACACTATGAGCGTCACTGGGGGGGACTCTTACCTGCCACTCCAACTGCGATTGCACAGTATCTCAGTCACTACGCTGATAAGCTGACTTCAAGCACCTTAGCACACCGGTTGGCCGTACTTGCAAAATGGCATCATGAATACGGTTTTCCAGATCCTACGAAAGCACCATTAGTAAAAAAAGTAATGAAAGGTATCCGAGCAACGCATGCATACCAAACCAAGCAGGCTCGGCCTCTCCAATTAGAAGAATTGAAAATCATTATTCAGTGGCTTGAGGAGTCGATAAAGGAGTCAAAGGATTATAGGAAAGGCTTGAGACTCATTCGAAATAAAGCCATTCTGCTACTCGGGTTCTGGCGTGCTTTTCGAGCAGATGAGCTCACTAATATCCATGTTGAGTACGTGACCATGATCCCCAACAAGGGAATGTCACTGTATTTTCCTACTACGAAAGGCGATAGGGATAATAAAGGGGTGACCTATAAAGTTCCAGCTTTGCAAAAACTCTGCCCTGTCACTGCTTATCAGGACTGGGTTACGGCCGCTGAATTAAGCAAAGGACCGCTATTTGTAGGGATCGACCGCTGGGGACATTTTAATCATAAGAGCATGACATCCAATACAATCATTAATATTGTTCGAGAGTGTGCAAGTGGTGCTGGACTATTACACCCTGATGCCTTTAGTAGTCATTCGTTACGACGGGGGTTCGCATCCTGGGCCGACAGTAATGGCTGGAGCCTTAAAGAGCTTATGGAATATGTAGGTTGGAAAGATCCAAAAACGGCGCTTCGTTACATTGGTTCATCGCATAAGATTCAGCAACACTTTATTGAACAGCTAAAATAATGCAGTACAGTGACTGGGCCACTTCATCATGAGTTTTAAGCATGAATTCAGTATAGATTGAACTTGGACACTAAACGTCTTGCGCAAGTTTAATAAACTTCTCAGCACTAAAATTACTTTAGATAAACTGCAAGGTGATTGTGGCTGAGCTAAACAGTCGAACATTTTGTAATGTAACCAAATAATCAGACCTCCTAGCTGGCCTCGAGATCCGTCGCTGGTATTTATATCTCTATGACAACAATCAATGAAACCGCTTACCCGCGCATTAAACCTAACATGAGTCAGTCTGAATTACAGTCTGTATATACACCCACCCCCGAGGATATTGCCTATGTTCGCCAGCAGCGCCGGCGCAAATTGGATCAGCTTGCCCTGTTAGTCCATATTAAATTAACTCAGCGTTTGGGGTATTTTCTCAAGTCTCCTGACATCCCTAACAAGATTATTAGTCATATTTCTGAGCAGATGAAAATGAGGAGCGCTCCGAGAAAGTACTTATCACGGTTCGATAGAGGTGGAAGTCGAACCCGGTTAAAGGCTTTAGTGAGAAGGTATCTAGACATTAAGCTAATTGAAAGCAATGATAAAACAACATTATTGCTTCATAAGCTGTCATCCGAAGCATCTGAGAAAAAGCATGAAATCGCTGATATTATCAATATAGTCATTGAAGGGTTGGTTAAACAGCGCTATGAATTACCCGGCTTCTCAACTCTGGTAAAATACGCTAAATCAGCTAAAAAGCAAGTCAACGATGCCTATTTCAAGCAAACGCATAGAAAGCTGAATCATGAGCTGACAGCTGAGTTGGATAGAATGCTTAATAGCTCTGGAAGTAAAACACGCTGGGACTCGATTAAACGAGAAGTTAAAAAACCCACGAATAAAGAAGTCAAAAGCTACCTTCAACATTTACAATGGTTACAAGGCCTAGTCGAACGCTTACCAAATATGGAGTTCCTACCGTTAACGAAGAAACATCATTTCACTTTAGAGGCTCGTTCATTGGATGCTTTTCACTTAAAAGAAATGAAGCAGGCCAAACGTTACACACTGATGGTGTTGATGATCCAATCAAAATTAAGTCAATCCTTAGACGACGTGGCGGGTATCTTTAAACGAAAATTGAATAAGTTGCACCAATCTGCGGAGACCCGACTGATGGAATACCATCAGGAGCATACACAGCGAACGGAAAAACTTATCAGCCAGTTTCGTAATGTCTTAAAAACTTATGGTGATAATGAAGCTGGCGTACCGCCATCACTGTCGGATATTCGAAACGCCATGAGCGAAGAGCCAGCGATACTATTAGCTGAGTGTGAAGAGCACTTAGCCTATGCTGGAAATAATTATTATCCCTTTATGCTTAAATTGTATAAACCGCAACGTGCCCAGCTTCTGAACTGTTTGGAGCTTTTAGAGTTAGGGTCATCATCTGAAGATAGCTCGATTCTACTGGCGCTAGAAACCATTCTGGAGTATCGAAATACCCACAAGCAGGAACTGGGTCACTATGAGGAGTTTGTCGCGCAGCCCTGGGTGAACGATAAATGGAAGAAGCTGATATTCAACGCAGACACGAAAACGGTCAACCGTAAATACTTTGAGTTGTGTGTTCTGTCTCGGATCAAGAATGAACTCAGCTCAGGTGATTTATTCATTCGTTACAGCCTGGAACATTCAGATTATCGCAAAGAACTAATCAGTTGGGATGAATACGAGCAAGGTTTATCTGAATATACTGACATGCTAGGTTTTTCAAAGGATAGCAAAACCTTTGCAACTGAATTAAAGAAAACTCTCAGCGAATTATCAACTCAGGTGGACGAGCAATTTCAATCCAATGAGTTTCTTGATTTCAATAATGATCAGCTTGTGATTAGAAGACATCAGAATATCCCTGAGCCCCAACAACTCAAGAAGCTTGATGAAGCCTTACGGGACTCTCTTGAGGAAAAGAGCATTGTCGATATTCTGGTAGAATCCGAGCAATGGCTGGACGCCCACAAATTGTTTAAGCCTGTATCTGGATTTGAAAGCAAACTTGATAATCCTCGTAAACGCTTTATATCGACCCTTTTTTGTTATGGCTGCAATCTTGGGCCAACTCAAACAGCTCGCTCAATCAAGACCTTAAGCCGTAAGCAAGTTGCTTGGCTGAATTTAAAGTATGTCACTGAAGAGAAACTTGAAAAAGCTATTGTAAAAACCGTGAATGCTTATAACAAGTTTGAGCTGCCATCCTTCTGGGGATCAGGTAAATCAGCATCAGCTGATGGTACCAAGTGGAACGTGTACGAACAGAACCTATTATCAGAGTATCATATCCGTTATGGGGGGTATGGCGGTATAGGTTATTATCACGTCTCGGACACTTACATAGCTTTATTCAGCCACTTCATTCCGTGTGGCGTTTATGAAGCTATCTACATCCTTGATGGCCTCATTAAGAATGAATCGGACATACAGCCGGATGTGATCCATGGAGACACTCAAGCTCAAAGCACAACCGTTTTTGGCCTGGCTCATTTGCTAGGTATTGACTTGATGCCCCGAATACGAAACATCAAGAAGCTGGTATTTTACAAAGCTGACGGTCGAACCAAGTACAAGCATATAAACCGTTTGTTCCGAGGTAATATCAATTGGTCATTGATTGAACGACACCTGCCCGATATGTTACGTGTGGCACTGTCTATTCAGGCAGGAAAAATATCACCGTCTACAATTTTAAAACGTTTGGGAACTTACAGCCGTAAAAACCGACTGTATTTTGCCTTTCGTGAGTTGGGTAGAGCGATACGAACTATATTCTTACTGAAGTACATTAGCGATGTGGAGCTCAGGCGCACCATTCATTCTGCTACCAATAAAAGTGAAGAGTTCAATAACTTCACCAAGTGGTTGTTCTTTGGGGGTGACGGTATTATTGCGGAAAATGTGCGACATGAACAGCGGAAGGTCATTAAGTATAATCAGCTTGTGGCTAATCTGGTTATTTTGCATAACGTTCAATCCATGACAGAAGTTCTGTCGCAATTGAAACAACGTCAAATGCCAATTTCAGAAGAGGTGTTGAAGTTTCTTTCGCCATATCGAACTGAGCATATTAATCGCTTCGGCGATTACCATCTCGATTTAAGTAAAAAGCGAAAGCCCCTAAACTACAAACTTGACATCATAAAAAGCCAAAGCCCGCAGTAATACGGTTGGACGAGATTTTACATTTTGTTGTATACAGCGTCGGTAAATATATTAAATGGAAAACTTCAAATAGACTTATCTGATAACTTCGCAAAGCAAAATCAACAGTTTGACTTGAATTTTTCTTTTAATTCAAGTGGTTAATTATTTTATTGGTCGATTTGTTACGAATCGTGGCCGTACCTCAACTAGCAAGCATCAGCAATCACCTCTTCTAATTCACTCGCTTGTTTACAAACGAGCGATGGCGTGTCACTTCGAACCGCAACGCTTTTAAACGGGTTGGTTACCCAAACATAAACAGCTAGCTCGTCTTCGGCTTCTAACTCTTCCACGTCTTCAACGCGAGTCAGAAGATTGGCCTTGAAAGGCAGTTTTTCTCGGCCCAATACCGATGTGACGAATGCTGTGCCCAACGAACCTAAAGTGGGAAGAATGGAATTTAGCCTGGTGTACACTTTTTGAAGTAGCGTACCTTCTTGAACAAGTTGATCGGCACCTAGGCGATTGATGACAGCGAATAATTGATTAAAGAATAAGTAGTATGTGAAGCGATTAATTATCATTTGTTCACCGTAAAACAGGTCATCGCACTGAGCGAGTCGCGGTTCCATAGTCTCAAGAATTTGCTGTCTTTCTTTTGACAAATAAAACCCTTGGTTATCACGATAATAGTAAGCAGTTGGGTAACCTTCGCTTAAATCCAAAAGCGAATTTTGCTGGTGCGCCTCTAACGCTATACCACACTGGTCAAAAAGTCTGATTGCTGGCTCAATTGCACAGTCTAGGTAATTATCAAACCAAGTTAGCGCGACATCAGCACATTCCTCGCCTTCTTTCTGGGCTAACATATAGATTATTTTGGCAAGTCGCGAGTAAGTTCCTGGTACAAGTGGCTCTTGTACCAAGGCGGCTATAGATTGCGTTCCGCCAAGCCCTGTGATTTCATTTTTTGAGTTAAATGGATTTTTTCTGAGTATCAACTCAAACCCACTTTCTTTTGAGGTGCCAGCGTTCAATGAAATATAAGCCGGGTCGTCGATGAACTTGAATTTAGGATAAAGCCTTGAAAAGCCGCATCGTTGAAGCAGTCGACAAAGTGTTACTCCGGCCTCTAACTCATGGTGCATGTTCTTTCGCAACGAATTCGTTACTTTTACTGGTATCGATAGCTTAACCATGTAATTAAGCTCGGCGTTATACAACGTTCTGACGGAAGACGTAGGTGTAAATAGAGGCCCTAATTCGCCCAATTGAATCAACTCACCTTTGTTGAGCAGATCTTGAATGTGAGGCTTAGCGCACAACCAATCCGCTTGAAGCGGATGCAGAGCCAGCAGCTTTAAATTGTCTTTTCGAAGTTTTTCGATAAGTGTTTTTGTAGAATCTTTGCCATCGCTTAAAACAATATCTTCTAGTATCTCAAAGGCTGAAATTGACTCAGCACTATTAGAAAGAGTGATATCCTGCTTGGCAGCAAAATAATGCAGTCTAAATTGGCCTTTTAGCTCCGGGGTAAAAAGTTCATGCTGCCATCGGTGCATGCCCTGTCTTGACTTTGGCGTGGGGTGTAACCAATGACCAAAAAGTATAGCTTGTTCAGAATCAATAAACTTATTACTTGCGAGATCGGGATCGCCAGCACGGTTTTCTAAGTAAAGCGCCATAATCTGATGGCTTTCGATTGTTCTGGCGTAAAGCTCTAAACTCTGCTCGTCGACTGCATCATTTAGCTCATGGCTCTCTTTGCTACCACTGTATATTTCGTCAATAAGCAACAAAATAGCGTTCACTAATGATACTTCTTCCCATTGAAAACTATTGGGGAGTTGCTTGAAAACTGCTGTGAATGCATGACGACCTACTGTAGAGCGGTAGGATGCTGATATTGAAAGTCGAGTATTAGTAGAGGTTAAATATAGCTCTACGGCATAGTTGTCGTTTGGTTGTAACTGTATTCCTGTCCGAATTACCCAGTCTTCTTTTGTGTGCCAAACACCGGAATCGATTTCTTTAATATAAGCATTAAAAAACGCTTGAAACGACGCGATATTAGCTTGTTTCTTAGCTACTGAAGTCATGTACAGACCCTTTTAAGATGAGCAAATTACCGGGTCAATCTAGTGAGAATGGTTCTCATTAGCAATAAATTTTACAATTGTTACATGTGGGTATTTTTTAGGTAGTAATGTTTATAAACCAAAACCACTGCGAGTAAAAAGGTCACCCATTCAGCCGCAGGCAGCGCAACGAGGAAAGAAATGTTGATGTCGTTGCCTTCATTAGCCAGGGGCGATGGCGTGAAGTGAAATAGCAATACTAGGAAACTAACAGGGAATAAAATGCTTCTACCTAACGCTATGACAGCGGAATGTAATGGTTTTTCAATTGCAGTCAGAAATACACTGAGTAGTACGTTACAGCCATTTACAAGAAACAGTGGCCAAACATATAAAATGATGGTGTACGCGTATTTAGTAGCTTGTTGTTGGGAAGGCTCGATAAAAAGCGCCACAAAAACATGATTAAACCACAGTAAACAAACCGTCAATATTAGCCCTGCTATGAATGCTGTAGTTAGCGCTATAAGCAGGAAAGCATTGACACGTGACGTGTGGCTCGCTCCGCGGTTGTAGCTGACGAGCAGGTGAAGCGCATCTGCTATACCGAAACTAAGCATAATACTTAAAAAGATAAAGTAGTTAACTACACTATATGCCGCAACGCCAATGCTGCCAGAATTGATAACGAGCAGAGTGTTAATTACAAGAAAAAGAACACCCACAGAAATTTCATTAGTAAACTCAGATAATCCATTTTTTACGGCTCTGAATACACGACGCCATGGCTTATTAAACGTCGAAAAGGTTATTGCACGATTTTTGTCAGCAAAATAAAGAAGTAGTACAGAGAGCTGCACAATTTGAGCAGCAGCCGTTGCATAAGCTGCGCCTTTAATACCGTATCCCAAGTACGCCACTAATAATGCGTCGAGTAAAATATTTGTCACTGCACCCAATGCTAATGCAATAGTTGCAAGCTTGGTGTAACCGTCTGCACGGACAAGATAGTAAAACACCATCGTAGAAAATTGAAAAATGAACACCCATCGGATTACTGACAAATACTCTCTAGTCAACGGTACGACATCGGACGGAATGTGAAGAAGCCAGAATAGAAAAGGCTCTGCAACGAAGCTTACCACTGCCAACATAATATTAAGCGTTAAAGCAACAACGATTATTTGTGTAAATAGCGCACTGGCAGATTTTGTGTCGCCCTTCCCCATAAAAGTACCAATCGATACGCTTCCTCCAATGGCTAGCATTAACGAGAGAGCGACCAGAAAGGTGATGTAGGGTAATAGTAATGAAACTGCGGCTAACCCAGATGCACCGACATATTGTCCTATAAAGATGCCATCGACTAGACTTGCAGTCGTTAAAGCAACAAGCCCTATGAGCGATAAGAAAGCTTGCTTAAAAAAAGTGCCGAGCAACGGGTTGTGTAAGATTGCATCTTTTGTAGAAAGTGACATTACTACTTCTCTAAATCAATATAATGCAATCCTAAGTTTGTTATGTGGCGCAATCAATTAAGGTTACATTTGTCACACTTGTTAATATATTGTTGCTTTTTCGTCTTGGTAAGGGTTAATATTTTTCACGGTATGAATTCATTACCTGCGCTTTCGCTTTGTGTTAGCAAGGCTCTTGATGTTTTGACTTTTTTGATGAAGCGCAACGTTTTGAGCAATAACGTACATTTTCCCAGTTCTTTTCCCATTTTTTGCGCCAAGTAAATGGTCTCTGACAAACCGGACAAATTTTGGTGGGTAAATCAGACTTCTTCATTTTTCGTTAGCTTAGTCAGGAATGTTGAGGCATCTTGCTTCATAGTTTCGATATTTTCTTCTTTCATTCGCCCGTAGGTTTTATAGATCATGGCCATGCGGTGATTGTTGCTCAATTTTCCCTTGTGTTTGTCAATAAAGTGCCAGTATAAGTAGTTAAACGGGCACGCTTTTGGTCCGGTCTTTTTAGAAACTTGGTATCCGCAATTTTTGCAGTAATTGCTCATCTTGTTGATGTAGCTTCCGCTTGCGACGTACGGCTTACTTGCTAGGTTACCTCCATCGCTGTACAAAATCATGCCCGCAACATTAGGAAGTTCAACCCATTCATATGCGTCGGCATATACTAACAGATACCATGCCTGCACTTCTTCAGGACTAAGTTCAGTTAAAAGACTAAAATTACCAATAACCATCAATCTTTGTATATGGTGGGCATAAGCGTTCTGTTGCGTTTCTTTAATACACTGGCGCATGCAGTTCATATTCGTCTGGGCGTCCCAAAAGAACGAGGGCAATGCGCGGCTGTTATTGAAGTAGTTATCAGTTTTTAGATTTGGCATAAAGTGCCAGTAGAACCCTCTGACATACTCCCGCCAGCCCAGAATCTGGCGAATGAACCCTTCAGCAGAATTCAGTGGAACTTGCCCTGCATGGTAAGCTTGCTCGGCTGCATGAATGGCTTCTTTTGGCGTCAATAAACCGCAGTTCAAATAAAACGCGATATGTGAATGGTAAAGCCAAGGCTTGCCTTCCACCATGGCGTCTTGATACTGACCAAAGTTAGGTAATCTTTCTTCTATAAAAGTATTCAATACGCTGAGTGCGTCTTTTCGAGTTACCGCAAAGTGGAAGTGATTGATATCGCCAAAATGATCGCTAAACTCGCTTTTTACGAACTCGATAACTTTCGAAGTAATGTCATCAATCTCAAACGTAGAATGCTTCGGTACTCTCTGGGTTTCAGGCATTGCTTCGCGATTCTGGGCATCGTAATTCCACTTACCGCCAATGGGATTTTTTCCTTCCATGAGCACGTTGTGTTTGCGACGCATCTCACGGTAAAAAAACTCCATTCGAAGTTGTTTCTTGCCTTCAGCCCAGTCCGTAAATTCTTGTGGGGACGATAAAAAGCGATTGTCATCACATATACTAACGGGTATGCCAAGCACGTTTTCCCATTGCTCCATGCTTTTGAGTAAGCGGTACTCTCCGGGCATGGTCACCTTTACTTCGTCAAAATCATTTCCGTTAAGTTCATGCTTAACCTGAGCGAGCAAATCGCCCTGATTGTTTTTGTCGCTATAATGAACATAGTTAACGTTAAAATTGTCGTCTCGCAACGCTTTGGCAAAATGACGCATTGCGCTAAACAAAAACGCTATCTTCTTCTTATGGTGCTTAACGTAGGTGGCTTCTTCACGTACTTCCGCCATCAAAATTGTGTCTTTGCTTTTTACTGCGTTAGCAATCGCTGGCAACGTCTCGGTAAGCTGATCGCCTAAAACTAAAATGAGTGCTGCCATACCCTACTCTTTTAATGTTTGGAATGCGTCTAGCGCGCGTTGACGCGATGCTTTTAAATCAACAATAGGTTTTGGGTATTCCTTACCAAGTTCTATACCTGCATCTTTCAATATCGCCGAAGGGGCTTCCCATGGCTTATGGATATACTTGTCTGACAGCTTGTTCAATTCAGGGCAATACTTACGCACATAGTTGCCCTTTTTATCAAATTTTTCGCCTTGTAGTATTGGGTTAAATATCCTGAAGTAAGGCGCAGCATCAGCACCAGAACCCGCAACCCATTGCCAACTGGCACTGTTACTCGCAAGGTCGGCATCCAACAATGTATCCCAAAACCATCGCTCGCCTTCATGCCAACTGAGTAATAGATTTTTCACTAAAAACGAGCCCACAATCATGCGAACTCGATTATGCATGTAGCCCGTTTGCCACAGTTCGCGCATGCCAGCGTCTACGATAGGAATGCCTGTATTTCCCTTTTGCCACGCTTTGAGCGCTTTCGCATCTGTGCGCCAAGGAAACTTATCGAACTTTTCGTTGAAGTTCTTATTAGGCAAAGTAGGAAAATGGAACAGCAAATAATAGCTGAACTCGCGCCAACCTAACTCACTCAAGTAGGTTTCAATGCTTTTGTCTTCACTATTTCCAAATTTGTCTTTTATCGCGTACCAAACTTGATTTGGAGACACTTCACCAAAGTGTAAATGCGGCGACAAACGCGATGTCCCATTGGCTGACGGTATGTCTCTGCCGTCTTTGTATTTACGTGCTGAATTTTCAATAAAGTCAGCTAAATTATCAGCGGCGCCGTCTTCGCCTGGTGACCACTCTTTTTCAATGGTTGCATCCCAGTTGATGGAAGGGAGTAAATCTAGCGATGTTAATCCATCGCTGTCGTTGTCGACATCCGCATAAGTAATACGTGCGGGTGGTGCTTTGGGATAACGAGGCTCTTCAACCTGCAGGCAGCCCTTCTTGTAGTAGGGTGTAAATACGCGATACGGTGTACCGTCTTTCTTCAATACTTTCATTGGCTCCCATAGTAAGCTGCCGTTACAGCTATGGGCTTCATAATCATGCTCGATTAAGGTTTTCTTGATCGTTTTATCGCGGTTTATTTGCCATGGCTCATAGCACCGATTCCAAAAGATACCTTTAGCGTTAAATGACTTCATTAACTTTGGAATAAGTGTCTGTGGGTCACCCCTAAATATTTGTAAATGTCCGTTCAAGCGTTTATTGAGCGACGAGAGTGAATGATGCAGCCACCATTTACTTGCCCCCCCAGGCTTTCTGCCATTAGGTGCAGTGTCATCATATATGTAGATGGGTACTATTTTTCCCATATCACAGGCAGCGTTTAAGGCCGGATTGTCTTTTACACGAAGGTCTTGTCTGAACCACATTATACTAACGGGAACGGTCACTTTTTTTCCTCAGGCATTGCGCCAAATCTTAATATTATTCGTATTGCATGTACTACGATAAAACTCGGATTCAGGATCCGTAGAAATAGTAAAAAAGTACTCAAAATTAGTATGATAAATCACCACCAACAATCAAAACGTACGAACAACAATCAACGAGGTTTATATTGGTTTCGACATGACCTTAGACTTCACGATAATGCTGCTATTTCTGCGCTGTGTGAAGCAGTTCAGCAGGTTACTTTTCTTTATATTCTTGATGATAAAGCGTTTACACCTACGACATATGGTTTTGCGCCTATGGGGAAACATAGGCACACATTCCTGCTTCAAACACTTGTGGATTTAAAACGGCAATTAGCTAAGCTCGGACATGATTTGCTCATTGTCAAAGGCGACCCTGCTGAGTGTTTAGTTCAATTGATGAAGTCCGGACAATATTCTCACCTTGGGGTAAGCGAGCACTGTGGTTTTGATGAGAGAGCACAATTAAATACAGTAAAGCGCTTTTTCGATTCGGTAACAGTAATAGAAACTCCGACGTTTGGCTTATTTGATGCTCAAACCCTTCCTTTCAACATCGAAGAGATGCCCGACGTTTTTAGTCCGTTTCGCAGAAAAGTGGAAAAGCACTGTAAGCCATTATCTGTCCATCCACCCATGGAAAGCTTACCAAGCCCTTTTACACCGCAATTAGATGAGTCTTTTTTATTCGCCATTGATACTGATTTACCAAGCCCGTCTCAATCATCGTTTGTTGGAGGTGAAACAGCAGCGCTGACGCATTTAAATACTTATCTCTTCGATTGGAAAGCTGCAGCAACGTATAAAGACACAAGGAACGCTTTAGATACTTGGCAAGACAGTACCAAGCTTTCGGCCTGGTTAGCGAACGGGTCGCTGTCTGCACGGGAAGTTATTCGGCAAGTTCAACAGTTTGAAGCAACCGTTGAAAAAAACGATTCCACTTATTGGATATACTTTGAATTACTTTGGCGCGAATTTTTTCATTGGTTACAGTATAAATACGGGGCCAATTGGTTTCGTTTTAGCGGTATCCAGGGTAAAAAGCCGTCGACACAGCATTGTCCGGAAACCTTTGCGTTATGGTGCGAAGGAAAAACCGGTTACCCGATAGTCGATGCTTGCATGCGACAACTCGCTGAAACTGGCTATATGTCAAACCGAGGCAGGCAACTGGTTGCGAGCTGTTTTGTTCACGAACTAAGGCAGGACTGGCGATACGGTGCAGCGTGGTTTGAGCATCAATTAATCGATTACGATGCGGGGAGTAATTGGGGCAATTGGCTTTACTTAGCTGGTGTTGGAAGCGACCCTCGCGGCCACAGACAGTTCAACCTTCAAAAGCAGACTGAGATTTATGATTCGGACGGCCAATTTCGTAAAAAGTGGTTGTAGTTAGTTCGTCGTATGGTTCCAGTACATTTTAAACAATCTGTCACTGTCATATGGTTTAAACGTGACCTTCGCCTTCGAGACCACGAGCCTCTCTACCGTGCAGTTGAAAAAAACGAAAACATTCTTCCGCTTTTTTGTTGGGAACCTTCCCTTATAGCCGACCCGCATATGGACATACGTCATTGGCAATTTATCCAGCAAAGTATCGACGACATTAACGCCCAGTTGCCTTCAGACGCCCGTTTACTGACCTTACACTGTGAAGTTATTGATGCGCTCGAACTTATTGTCCAGCACTACGCCATTTCAGCGGTTAGGAGTTACCAAGAAATAGGGTTGAGCGTTACGCATAACCGTGATATTTCAGTAAGTAACTATTTGAAGAAAAAGAAAATAAACCATATTGAGTCCCAGTATGGCGCAGTGATGCGTGGTTTGCCTCACCGTGAGCAATGGCAGCAGAACTGGGATCGTCACTTTACAACGAAAACCTATGATATTGATATAAACAGCGTTAATTGGGTCGACTGGACCCAGCACAACAACATCAATACTGCTTGCAAAAATTTAGATGAGCTTGGTCTGTTTGATTGTCATATTACTAGTCAAACCGGCACTCATTGTAGCGAGAAAGCGAATTATTATCGGCAGGATGTTTTAGACAAGTTAAAAAAATTAAACAAGATGCAGCCAGGCGGTGAAAGGCGTGCTTGGCAAGTATTAAAAGATTTTTTCGATGCTAGAGGACAATACTACCATCAACATATTTCTAAGCCGGAATATGCAAGACGGGCATGTACTCGTTTAAGTCCCTACTTGGCATGGGGAAATCTATCAATTAAGCAAGTTTACCAAAGCGTCCAACATCAAAAGCAGACGAAAAAATTACTTCCGAATTCTGATAGAAAACAGTGGAGTCGCGCCCTAGCCGCTTTAACGTCTCGGTTACATTGGCACTGCCATTTTATTCAAAAATTTGAGAGCGAACACAGTATTGAATGGCGACCAATGAATAGTGGATACGAATACTTTCCGTTTATAGATGGCCCAGAAGCCGAGCGTCGCTTTTACCTTTGGACAATGGGATTGACCGGCTATCCGTTGGTAGATGCCTGCATGCGAGCACTTAAGTATACCGGGTACTTAAACTTTCGAATGCGTGCCATGGTAACCAGTTTTCTGTGTCATCACCTAAATGTACACTGGCTAAAGGCAGCGCATTATTTGGCAACACAGTTCTTAGATTTTGAGCCAGGTATTCATTACCCCCAAATACAGATGCAGGCTAGCGTAACCGGCATTCACACCGTGCGGTTATACAACCCTGCAACACAATCTTCAAAATTAGATCCTGAAGGTGTATTCATTAAGAAGTGGGTGCCAGAACTTGCTAAATTACCCAGTGAAGCTGTTCACGCCCCTCACTTATTGCCGCCCCTAGAAGCGCAAATGTTAGATTTTGACGTTGAACGTGACTACGTTGAACCGCTCGTTGATATAACAGAGAATAATCGCATCACGGCAAAGCGCTTATGGGACTATCGCGAGCGAGATGATGTGGTTAAAGAGGCGCATCGTATTGTTAAACGCCACACCATGCAAAATAGTCCAAGTCGTGCATGGCTGAAAACAAAAATTAAATAAACCGGCTAACGGTTATTTTTGCGAAGCCATTCATTCAGTAGTTTAATTTGCCCACATTTGTAAGCTGCGTACATAAGCCGCATGGCATTTGACATAGCTTCACTGTCAGTCCAGCCAGTCTTGTCGCGTATTTCGTCATAACACGCCTTTGCTTCAGGGCTAACATAGCCTCTTACAAGTTTCTTACCTGCGTCTTTTTGCCTTTCTCTGAACCTTCGTTGTTTATCAGCGTTGGCTTTAGCTCTATCTGCGGCACTCTTTTTAATGCTTTTTTTCGTTGTTTGTTCTGTCATAGTTTTCACACAATGTTACGTTACTGTAGAGCTTGTATTTAGAAGTCGTACAAAAACCACACGTATAGAACGATGTTTGTACAAGCCAATGTTGCTAAACCTATATTAGCATGCGTTTTTCTTCAGAAAAATGACTGTTCAGAGTTGTTTGGCGTACAACTGTTCGCTAAATTAGCAGCGTCACTTTAATAACAGCAACGAGTTGGGAATGTCAGAGAAGAAAAATAGTTTTAACAAAGAAGATTTATTGGCGTGTAGCCGTGGTGAAATGTTTGGCCCAGGTAACAGTCAACTTCCCGCACCTAACATGTTAATGATGGACCGCGTAGTTTCAATTACAGAAGATGGCGGTGAGCATGGGAAAGGCGAAATTATCGCTGAATTAGATATTACCCCCGATTTATGGTTTTTTGATTGTCACTTCCCAGGTGATCCGGTAATGCCGGGATGCCTAGGCCTAGACGCGATGTGGCAGTTAGTTGGTTTCTTCTTAGGTTGGAGCGGCGGCCCTGGTAAAGGCCGAGCTTTAGGTGTAGGTGAAGTTAAATTTACCGGTCAAATCCTTCCAACCGCTAAGAAGGTAACGTATAAGATCACGATGAAGCGCGTGATAAAGCGTAAACTTTTCATGGGTATGGCAGATGGTTCAGTAGAAGTTGATGGCCGTGAGATTTACGTAGCGAAAGATTTGAAAGTTGGCTTGTTCCAAGATACCTCAAACTTCTAGACTGCCTTTATAGAGCTATAAGGTCAATTACCGTTGACCAACAAAAAAGCCCCTTTTCAGGGGCTTTCCTTTTTGCATAATCAGTTCATAAAAGAGAAGTGTTATTTAACACTTAAACCTAAGTGTCTGTCTTCTACTGCCTCGCGCCATCCACCTAACCACTGTGAACGTGCATCGTTTTGCTGAAATGGACAATTTTCCTTTGAACGACCGCTAATGCCAGCTTGATAGCCTTTCGAATGGGCGCGTGTCAGTTTATCTCTTTTTTGTCTTTTCATTGATTAGCCTCTTTTGTTTGTTGAAAGTACAACAAATCATTTTCTCGAGCGCTCTACATCATTTCGGTTGATAGTGCCGGAAAAGTGATTGCGTACAATACTGTGATAGTGCAATTAACTAAATGGTTCAAGAAAAATAAAAAATAAAAGGGCTTGACAAAATTTAAATAAATGAAGTTTCTATGAAATTTATGTTACATTTTTTATGCATAAATATGTCTTTTTTTACGTTTTTTAGGCATAAAAAAAGCCACGCATAGGTGGCTCTTTTAATGTTGATTACATATTGTCCATATGGTCAGCTATTTCTTTAAACGTCTACGCATAAATACTGCAGCAAATAGACCAAAAAATGCGAGTAAACCTGTTGCAGCTCCTTTTCGCTCATAGGGCTGTTCGTCCTCAGGAATTTCACATTCATCTATGGAACCATTCGATAACGGAGACAGTTTAACCGCCACTACGGAGTCGATTTCTTCTGTTTCACCGTCTGAATTAATTATATCGTTACCCGTTACATACTTGTTCGTAGCTTTAATTCTCGCATTCGCAATGATCTCATTATCATCGTTGATATCTACTGCTTCAATTAGCTCATATGGGTTATCACAAGAAACTAAATCATTTAAGTTAGTAAACTCTTCAGTATCAATGTTGTACATAAATGCCGCTGTATCGCGAAGCGTATCACTCGTTGCATCCACGTCTGCCTTACCCACTACGATATTATTATTGTTAATGGCATTCGCAGTCACACCAGCACTCACGAAGAAGCCATCAGGGTAATGCTGTTCTTGGGTATCAAGGTTGTATACAAACAAACGAGAACGTGCGATATCGCTTTGTGAACGAAGCACTGCACCCGTCACCCAATTTTCATCATTAATTGCGATAGCTTGGCTAATGATATTTTCTTCGCGTGGAAGAAGTTCAATGGTTTCACCGTCTCTGAAAACCGTTGCAACTCGTTCACTTTCAGTCCTGCCTGATGTATTTGGGCGCGTTATCGTAATGCGATCTCCAGTAAGGCCTTCACCGACTGCGATACCTTGGTTATTTATGTCATAGGCATACGTGAAATAGTGGCGTGTATCGTCTTCATCAGGTTCAAATAATAACGGGTAGGTATCGGTGCTGATTACATCGCCGTTGACATCGATCTGCCAAATGGTAGCGTTAACCTCAGACAGCAATACGAAGCTCGGTAAGTAATTTGTAGATGAATTAATGAAGTAGCTAGAAATACGTGGAACAGCAAAATCGCCATTATAAATAGTAAACAGGCAGCGACCTTCAGATGTGTCACCACGAGACTCATCGTCTGTACACGTTTCAACAGCATCGGCAACATCATCGCGGAAACTAACAGTACTGAAACCTGCAACCTGTAAGTTTGCGTTTATTGCTCGAGCTGAAGAGAACCCTCCTACAGTGTCATCAACAGCTGGAAGTACTTTAGTCTCTCCAGATGCTTGAACAAAGGCTTGTTGTGCTGACTCTGGATACGTGTAGTTTAATGTATCGCCATCTTCGTTCTCATATGGGTCTAGAACAACCAGTCCCGAAGAATCACCGACAATAAAGTTACCGTTCAAGCTGTCACGACCAGTCGATTCAACAGATCGCGTATAGTCATCAAATTTGTCTGTAACTTCATCAAGACCTGGTACTAATGATATATCTTGAGTGTCGGTTGCATAGGTTCTATACGACGCTAGCTTCTGTCCCGTTGTAAGATTTGGGTTCGATAGAAGATAGTTTACTACCGTGGTGTAGTCTATGTCTGTAAAAACACCCTGGCGTGCGTCATCTTCGTTTTCTAGACTCTCACCGAACTGGTCAAAAAAAGTCGTGTCTTCTTCAAGCTGCTCTGCGTCGATTGGTGGATTGAACTCCAGTTGAACGACAGACAACATTTTGCCTGAGTTATCAATCGAACGAGCAAAATTGTTTCTAGCGGTATCCTGTAAAGGAAGAGGCGTCACTGAATAGGTCGCGGCGAATGCCGAAACACTTCCTGTTGCCAACAGAACGGCGGCGGCAAGCTGAGTTCGTTTCATTTAAAATCCTATTTACTGCTGATTATCTTCCAGCATACTTTCTAGTTCATCCCAGCGCGCATATTTCTGGGAAAGTAATTCTTCTTTATCTGCCAACTCGGCTAACGCCTTGGCAGTAATGTCACTGTCTTGTTTGAAAAAGTCCGGGTCGTTCACTTTTTCTTGCATAGCCTCAAGCTCTTCCTCAAGTGTTTCTAGTTCTTTCGGTAAGGACTCAAGTTCACGCTGGTCTTTGTATGATAGCTTTTTCGTCTTACGGGGAGAAGACTTAGCACTAGGACTGTCTGAAGCTGAATTAGTTTCATTCTTTACCTTGGCTTTTTCTTCCTTTTCGATTTGCTGACGTTTTTCCTGTTGCTCTTTATACCAGTTTTCTACGTCAGTGAAACCCCCAATAAATTCGCGAAGCATTCCATTACCCTCGAATACCACGCTACTATTTGCTACGTTATCAACAAATTCCCTATCGTGACTGACTAAAAGCACGGTGCCGGTATATTCGTTGAGTAAGGTTTCGAGCATTTCCAAGGTTTCAACGTCTAAGTCATTGGTAGGCTCATCCAGCACCAAAACGTTGCTCGGTTTAAGCATCAGTTTTGCTAGCATCAGGCGGTTTTTTTCTCCACCTGATAGCGACTTAACCGGTGCATTAACGCGTTCAGGCGTAAACAAGTAATCTTGTAAATAGCTGATCACATGGCGTGGGTGACCATTTACCATCAGATCGCGTTTACCGTCGCCTACCGCGTCTATCACAGACTTTTCTAAATCCAGTCCGTGGCGGTGCTGGTCAAAGTAAGCAACTTCAAGGTTAGTGCCTTGTTTGCAGTTGCCGCTATCGGGCTGGAGTTCGCCGAGTAGAAGCTTGATAAGCGTACTTTTACCGCTACCATTAGGACCAATGAGAGCAAGCTTGTCACCACGCAAAACATTCAGGTTTAACCCTTCAACAATAGGCTTGCCTTCAATGCTATAGCTTAAGTCTTTTACTTCAAACACCATCTTTCCAGAGCGCGCGCCCTGGTGTTGATTGACTACCGCATTGCCCTGAACCGCTCTTCTCGCTTTACGCTCCTCGCGTAGTTTTTTCAGCGCTCTTACTCGGCCTTCGTTGCGGGTACGGCGGGCTTTGATGCCCTGACGAATCCATACCTCTTCTTGCGCTAGTTTTTTATCAAACTCAGCGTTTTGTGAAGCTTCAACCTCTAAATCGTGCTGCTTCTTTTCTAAATAAGTTTCGTAGTTACCCGGATAGCTCGTAACCGAGCCGCGGTCAAGGTCAATGATTCGCGTAGCCATGGCACGTATAAATGCACGGTCGTGGCTTACAAACACAATTGCGCCTTGGTAATTACTCAAGCTGGATTCAAGCCAGCGGATCATTTCAATATCAAGGTGGTTAGTTGGTTCGTCTAACAGGAGCAAATCCGGCTGTCGAACAAGCGCACGAGCTAGCGCTGCTTTTCTGCGCCATCCCCCAGAAAGAGTAGATAGCGATATTTCAGGGTCTAGCTTTAGCATGGTTAGCGTCTGTTCAATTTGCTGTTCAAACTGCCACGCGTCTCTGGCTTCTAACTGTTCTTGTAGTCGCTGTAATTTATTTAAATTCGATTCGCTTGGATCTTCACCAACGATACGGGTTTGATGAAAGTAGGCTTTCAGTGTTTCACCTACGTCAGATAAGCCTTCGGCAACATAGTCAAAAAGCGTCACATCGGTAGTTTGGGGCGGGTCCTGCTCTAGGCGCGCAATGACCGTATTATTTTCAATTATACGCTGCCCATCGTCGGCAATAATATCGCCAGCGATAACTTTCATTAGCGTTGATTTACCACTACCGTTGCGACCTACTAAGCAGACGCGCTCTTTAGGCTGTACAACCAGTTCGACACCGTCTAACAGCGGCGGATTCCCATAAATAACAGTGATGTTTTTTAACTGCAAAATGCTCACTGAAGAAACTCCTCTAAATCAGCTGTATTAAAAGGCCAGCCGATTTCTTTTTCATTATCTGCCCGTTTCAAAACGGGGATCCTTGCACCGTACAAATGATAAAGCTCAGTGCTAGTGCGAATGTTAACCTTCTCTATATTAAGCGATGAAAACATAGACGTTTGTTGAAGCTCAACATCGGCTAAGTCGCACAGGCTACATTGCGGCCCGGTGTAAAAATAAATTTTCATGAGCCTAGCACCCAGCACTGATGGATGTTGCCTTTACGTGCAAAATCTTCTGGAATAGTGTCTTTGGTAATATTGTCTACTGACAAGCCCAGTTCACTCATGGCTGTCTCATCTAGCTTAAAGCCACGCTTGTTGTTAGAGAAGATGATGATCCCCTGCTCTTTTAAGCACGCTTTAGCATCGGTAAGCATTTTTACGTGGTCGCGCTGCACATCCCACGTATTTTGCATACGCTTTGAATTCGAAAATGAAGGTGGGTCGATAAAAATTAAGTCGTATTTGCCTTTATGGGTACCTAACCAAGTGGTGCAGTCAGCTTGAATAAAAGCATGAGGCGCAGTGAGTTTGTTCAGCGCTACGTTCTTCTTTGCCCACTCTAAATAAGTATTAGACATATCCACTGTCGTTACAGACTTTGCGCCACCTTTAGCGGCGAATACCGACACACTACCCGTATATGAAAACAAGTTAAGAACGTCTTTGCCTTGGGACAACGCCTGCACTTTTTGGCGGGTATTACGGTGATCTAAGAAAAGGCCTGTGTCCAAGTAGTCAGTAAGGTTAACCAGGAAACGAGCGCCATTTTCAAACACTTCCATCATGTCGCCAGTCTGATTAATTTTCTCGTACTGTTTTGTACCTTTTTGTTGGCTACGCACTTTAAGCGCTATCTGTCTTGGTGAAACACCTGTTACTGCTGGCAAATGAAGCAAGACTTCCTGCAGACGCTTGCGTGCTTTATCTTCAGAAACCGTTTTTGGCGGCGCGTATTCTTGAACGACCAGCCAGTCACCATATCTATCTACGGCAACGTTATAATCTGGCAGGTCAGCATCGTATATGCGGTAACAGTTAGTGTTAGCGTTCTTGATCCAGCCTTTCATGCGTTTGAGGTTTTTCTTCAAACGATTAGCAAACTCGTGGTTGCTAGCGTCCTCGCTAAACTGTACCGTGTTTTCTTCATCCAACACATAATTCGCTAAACGACATTCCAGCTTACCGTTATTCATGGCATAGTCTTTGGTGGCGCGAAGCTTTAAAACCCGAAGCAAATCACGATTGCTGCTAAGAAGCGACACATGCCATCCCTTCCAGGCTTCTTTAAAACGCTTACCCCAATCACTAAATAGCGGTATTAACGATGTTAGCTCGCCCAAACGTTCTCCGTAAGGAGGGTTTGAAACGACGTAGCCTGGTGTCGCAACGGGAGGAGAAGATTTTGTTGCGTCTTGCTGTGAGAACGAAATATCGTTAAACACGCCAGCAAAATCAGCGTTTGCTTTTGCAATTGCTACCATTTTACGGCTGAAATCACCCGCGTAAATACCGCTGCAGCTTGGCTTTTGCGCGGAAATAGCATGTTCGACTAGCTCATCCCACACTTTCGCTTCGTGGCCGAGCCACTTAGTAAAGCCCCAATACATACGCTTTATACCTGGCGCAATATTGCGAGCGATGTAGGCTGCCTCAATCGCGATGGTGCCCGAGCCACACATCAAATCGACCAATGGCGCATCGGTATTCTCTGTCCATCCACTACGCATTAGCATTGCGCTTGCGATATGCTCTTTAAGCGGCGCGTCACCGGTTTCTTGTCGGTATGCGCGTTGGTGCAGACTTGCCCCCGCTAAATCTATGCCTAAAATTACATTATCGCGATGTAGTCTTGCATACACAGAAATATCAGGGCTTTTCCGTTCTACTGATGGGCGCGGTAAGCCCTGCTCTACGAACGAATCGACTATGGCGTCTTTAACACGAACCGCACCAAATTGGGTGTTTTTTATGGCAAAGTTTGTGCCGATAAACTGTACAGATAAGGTATGACGTGAATCCATCTGCATTTGCCAGTCAATACCCATAGCCGTATTATACAGTGCATCTGCGTCACCTGCTTTTCCTGATGCAAGCACCCAAATTACGCGGTTGGCTAAGCGTGACCATAAGCAAAGTTTATACGCATCTTCCTTTGAGCCTTCAAACTGAATAGTGCCAGGCCCTTGCTTAACTTGCGCATCAGGGCAAAGGCGTAGCACTTCTTGTTTTAATAGTTCGTCAAGACCGCGACTGGTCGTAACCAGAATAGTATTCATTCATGTACCTGTTTTTGATGTACGTGCTTAAGAAAAAGCACGTACACGAGAGATTGGTTTGGGTATATTATAACGCGTTTACGATGCGTTTAACGAGCGATGGGCCTTGATAAATAAAAGCCGAGTAGACCTGCACCAGTGATGCGCCAGCGTCCAAGCGTGCTTGTGCCGCTTCGGGTGAGTCAATACCACCAACGCCAATAATAGGAATAGCGCGGTCAAGTGCTTTGTTTAGCTTGCGTGTTACTTCTAAGCTCATATCTGTCATAACCGAGCCACTTAAACCGCCCATTTCCTCAGCGTGCTGTAATCCGGCAACGGCATCACGTGAAAGTGTCGTATTAGTAGCAATTACACCATCCATTTTGCTATTAATTAGCGAAGCAGCAATACTGTCAATTTCCACATCGCTCAAATCTGGCGCTATTTTAATGAACAGCGGCACATATTTACCGTGGGTTTGCGTTAGCGTTTCCTGTGCTGCTTTTAGGCCAACTAACAGCTTATCGAGCGCTTCACCGTATTGGAGGTTTCTTAGGCCAGGTGTGTTCGGTGACGAAATGTTAATAGTGACGTAGCTTGCGTAAGGATAAACTTTGTTTAAACAAATCAGGTAATCGTCGAGCGCATTCGCTTCTTCGGTATCTTTATTTTTACCAATATTAATACCAATAGGCCCTTTAAACTGAGCCTTTTTCACCTGTTCTACAAGATGATCAACACCTTTATTATTAAATCCCATGCGATTAATAATGGCGTGCTTTTCCGGAATTCTGAATAAACGAGGTTTTGGGTTTCCTGGCTGCGGACGAGGCGTTACCGTGCCTATCTCAACAAAACCAAATCCCATGCTCGCAAATGCGTCAATACAATCGCCGTTCTTATCAAGCCCGGCGGCAAGTCCTACCGGATTATCGAAGGTCATGCCTGCAACGGTAACGGGCTTTTTTATCGTCGGTGTGCTGTACATCCATTTCAGCGGTGTATGTTGGGTCTTGTTTAACCAGTTAATGGTGAAATTGTGACTTTTTTCAGGTTCACACTGAAGCAAGAATTTTTGCACTAGAGATTGCATGGTTATTATTACCGCTCGCTAATTAAGGGCCTGTTGATCATCAAGGTATATTGCGCTTGTATAAGGTTTGCTTTTACAAACGATGCTGCAAAAATGTACAGCAATGTTCAATCGGCCAATAAAAAGCCCTGATAAACAGGGCTTAATTCATTAAGGTGCGTGTATTCTAATGGTTAGACTTCACGCTTAAAAGCATCAATTCACGTAAAGCGACAGAAAATTTCGCAAATTCGTGCGTTGTACTGGTCTTAAACTCAGACATCATGTGATACCAGCGCTTAAGTAGGACCTGATTGCTTTCAATCCACTCATCAAGAATTTGATCTGCACTACTTACGTCTTCGCGAGAAGCTAAAAGATTTGCTGCAATGGAACGCTGCTGCCAATCTAACTCTTCACGATACGAGGCGCGAGCTAACGCTTGCCAGTGGTTGCTTACCGCCTGGTTGTTTATCTGATCTAAGAACCAGTGAAGTTCTAAACGAGAACCTAGCTGGTAGTAAAGCTTAGCGACTACATCGGTATCGTGCTTATCTGCTTCAACGATTTGCGCAAGGTCAAAGCTAGAGAACATGTTAGAGAAGCTTGCAACCTGATAAGCGATGTCTTCTGGTACACCTTTATCAATGTATTTCTGCGTAGCGTTTTCAAGCTGAGTAAATTCGCTTTTAACCAAGTAGTTTTGCAGGTTCTTCGATAATATATCGAAGGTACCACGGTAGCTCGCGATGGCTTCTTCAATGGATTGCGTCTTATTACCGTGGCGAATATACCAGCGCGAAGCGCGACGCATAATTCTACGTGCTTCATCTAACATTTTAAGCTGTAGCTGAGCTGGAATAACGTTATCCAGTTGTTCGATGCGCTCCCACAGCGTCTTCATATTAAAGATACCGTGAACAATTGCGTATGCGTCAGCAATTTCGCTCACACTTGCGCCAGTTTCTTCCTGCATCCTAAACACGAAGTTAAGGCCCATGTCGTTAACCATGTTGTTGGTTAACTTAGTCGCAATAATTTCGCTTCTAAGCGGATGCTGTTGCATGTGTGTTGCGAATTTTTCGCGGAGCACTTTAGGGAAGGCTTCTACTAACAACTTACCGTGGTAAGGATTGTCAGTAATTTCCGGAATATTAAGCGCATCTTTAAGTACCATTTTGCCGTACGCAATCAATACGCTTAACTCTGGGCGAGTTAAACCTTGATCCGTGGCTACGCGATCAGAAATCTCATCGTCACTTGGAATAAATTCCAATTCACGGTTTAGCTGACCTTCACGCTCAAGACCGTGGATGAAGCGAAGCTGTTCTTTAAGTTGCTTAACGCCAGCTAACTCAGTAATAGAGATAGACTGAGTTTGACGGTAGCAGTCTTTCAGTACAATTCGACTTACATCGTCGGTCATATCGTAGAGCAACTTATTACGCTGTTTAAGCGTAAGTTCACCGTCGTTAACTAGGCTGTTAAGCAAGATTTTGATGTTTACTTCGTTATCAGAGCAATCAACCCCACCTACGTTATCGATGAAGTCAGTGTTAACTCGGCCACCGTTAGACGCATATTCAATACGACCTAACTGCGTTAGACCTAAGTTACCGCCCTCGCCCACAATTTTAGCTTGTACGTCACGACCATTGACGCGTAAGTCATCATTAGCACGGTCACCTACGTCTGAGTGAGATTCTTTCTTGCTCTTAATATACGTACCGATTCCACCGTTCCACAGTAGGTCGACTGGCATTTTCAATATATTGTGAATTAGCTCATTAGGCGTCATCGTTAGCTGACGCGTACCTAACCACTTTTTCATTTCAGGTGTAAGCTTGATAGATTTAGACGCGCGGCTAAATACGCCACCGCCTTTTGAAATCAGCTTACTGTCATAGTCTTCCCAGCTTAGGCTTGGGTTCTCAAACAGGCGTTGACGCTCTTTATAACTTGCTGCTGCATCTGGGCTTGGATCGAAGAAAATATGTAAATGGTTAAACGCAGCGATTAGTCGCGTATGCTCTGATAGCAACATACCGTTACCGAATACGTCACCTGCCATGTCGCCCACACCAACAGCGGTAAAGTCAGTGGTCTGACAGTCGATACCAATTTCTCTGAAATGACGTTTAACCGACTCCCATCCGCCGCGTGCAGTAATACCCATTTTCTTATGGTCGTATCCAATACTACCGCCAGATGCAAATGCATCGCCCAGCCAAAACCCAAACTCTTCTGCAATACCGTTTGCGATATCAGAGAACGTGGCAGTGCCTTTATCTGCAGCAACAACCAAATAAGGGTCGTCATCATCAAGGCGAACAACATCCTTAGGGGGAACAATTTCACCATTTACAATGTTGTCAGTAATATCTAACAAGCTGGTGATGAAAGTGCGATAGCATGCTTGGCCTTCAGCCTGAATAGCTGCGCGACCTTCGCCTACAGGTAGGTTCTTACAAACGAAACCACCTTTTGCACCAACCGGCACGATCACCGTGTTTTTAACTTGTTGCGCTTTTACTAGGCCGAGTACTTCTGTTCTGAAGTCTTCTTGTCTATCAGACCAACGAAGACCGCCGCGGGCAACTTTGCCGCCACGCAGGTGCACACCTTCAACGCGAGGACTGTAAACAAAAATTTCAAACTTAGGCAGTGGTAATGGCATGTCAGGAATGAGTTCAGGCATCATCTTAAATGATACATATGATTTTTCATTGCCGGCATCGTCTGCCTGATAGAAGTTTGTACGTAACGTTGCAGACATCATATCCAGATAACGACGAATAATTCGGTCATCATCCAAGTTGCTAACGTTATCTAACTGTTCCTTAATAGTCTCAAGAATACCTTCCTCTTTTTTCTCATTGCGCTTTTTCTTAGGATTAAAACGCTGGTCGAAAAAGTCTACGAGTAAACGAGCAATGTCTGGATAGTTAGCTAGTGTGTTTGCGATGTAGTCACGGCTGAAAGAACTGCCGGTCTGGCGCATGTATTTAGCATAAGCACGGAGTACCGTAACTTTACGGCCAGTCATATTCGCGCCAAGGATAAGGCGGTTAAACGCGTCGTCTTCTAGTGTCTTGTACCACACTTTGGCGAAGGCATCTTGAAAGAGAATCTGGGCGTTTTCCATGTCAAAGTGCTGACCACTTTTATGTAACATGGTGAAGTCCATGACCCAGTTACGTTCACCTTCTGAACACGTGACTTTATAAGGACTTTCATCGATTACGCGTAACCCAAAATTCTCAAGCATCGGTAACACGTCAGACAAATGGATAGGCTCGGCACGGTGGAAAAGCTTAAGCTTAACTACCTGGCTGTCAGCGTCTTCTTCTTGTGGACGATAGAACAACATATCCAGTGTGTGGTTGTCGTCTAACATCTCTAGTTTGCCAATATCTACAAGCGCTGCTGACGGTAGGTTATGCTCCATATAGCTGCGAGAGAAAGCATTGTTGTATTTGCGTTCCAACGCTTTACCCGAAGCCTCACCGTGTGCCGCTGAAATAGCTGACGCGAGTCTGTCATTCCAGGTTTTGGTCAACTCAATAATGTTTTGCTCTATTTCCTTCACATCGAATTCCGCGTTGTTGTCGTTGACTCTAGCAATGTAATGCGTACGGGCATATACAGACTCTGAGAAGAACGTAGTAAATTCCACTTCTTCAGTTGCGCCCAATGACGCTTTAAGTAGCGCTTGGGTTTCTTTGCGTAACTGGGTGTTATAGCGCTCTCTTGGCACAAACACCATGCACGAGAAAAAGCGGCCAAAAATGTCTTTTCGAATGAATAAACGTGAAATTCCACGCTCTTGCATTTGAAAAATACCCATCACAATTTGCGCTAGCTCTTCCGCTGGCGTTTGTAGCAACTCATCTCGTGGGTAGGTTTCTATAATATTTGCAAACGCTTTGTATGCGTGAGTTCCAGGCTCGAAACCAGATAGCTCACAAATACGTTTGATTTTTTCACGTAAAATCGGAAGCTGAGTTACGCTGTTGTTATAGAAAGAGGCAGAATACAGACCTAAAAAGCGGTGCTCACCAACAACCTGACCTTCTTTGTTAAACACCTTCACGCCTACATAGTCCATATATGCAGGACGGTGTACTCGCGCGCGCGAATTTGTTTTGGTCAGAATCAATGGGTTTTTGCTAAGCGCTTCCGCACGGGCCGACGCAGGTAAGCGAGACAACAAACGCTCTCGGTCGTTTACTGAGTTTTTAAGCAAACCCAAACTGGTGTCGTTTTGAGGGATCCATCTATGGTCCCCTTCAATGGCTTTAACGTCATAATAACGGTAACCCATCATTGTGAAGTTGTGATCGCCTAACCATTCTAAGTAAGCTTTAGTTTGCTTTTTGGCTTCTGCAGATACAGGCCAGTTAAATTTAGCATTGTTTTTAATTACGTCTTGCAAGGTATTTGTCATGCCTTGCCAGTCTTGAACTGCCAGAGAAACTTCATCAACGACAGAGTGCAGTTCTTGTGTTAGAGCATCGATATCTTTTTTCGATGTTTGTCTATCGATTTCGATAAAGATGACCGTTTCTTTTTTCGCACCTTCAAGCGATTGGCCTGGCTCAGCAAACGCTTCAACTTTGTTCGCTTTGTCGCGCTTAATGCCAATTGGGCTGTGAAGGAATAAATGTGCGGTGATGTTCAAACGATTTAGCAACATGCGCACCGAGTCAACCAAGAATGGCATATCCGACACAATAATCTCAACAATTGTGTGGCTTGAGTGCCAGCCGTGTTTGGCAATTTCCGGGTTAAATACGCGTATGTATGGCGACGTATGTTCAAACTTCGCCAAGCCATTCCATAAACTAAGTGTTGCACCATAAAGGTCGCTGTCGTTGCGATTTTCTAGGTCATCGCTTGAAATATTTTTATACAACAGACGTCCGAATTGCTGCACAAGAGACTTCTGCTTGGTATCTACTTTTTTGTCGATAAGTGCAAATACATTGTCTAGCAGTACTGAGTGTCGCTGTGAGGTGACTGTCATTTGTTAACCTTTTTTGAATGTCGTAATACCAATCCAGCTTGGTATAAGTGCCGAGTACCTAACTATTTTCTCTAATAAATGACGCTAATGAAAGCCCATTTTTAACCTTATATTAACAGCATAGATAAGTATGCAGAAAACACCCAAAAAAAAGGGCCTAAAGGCCCTTTTTAATGCTTAGCTATGCAAAAATATTTTATGCATCAGGGTCATTCTTGTTCCACCATAGGAATCTTGCTAGTGCAGGCAGTACAATTATTGCTCCAAGCATGTTCACGACGAACATAAATGTAAGCAAAATGCCCATATCCATTTGGAACTTAAGCGAAGAGAACACCCATGTGCTCACGCCTATTGCCAGCGTAATACCGGTAAATAGCACAGCACTTCCACGTTCTTTTAATGCAGCGAAATATGCTTCTTGAACGGTAGCGCCTTTCTTCAGCATTAAGCTCTTGGTAGAGAGTATATAAATACCATAGTCCACACCTATACCCACGCCAAGTGCGATAACTGGTAATGTAGAAACGGTGAGGCCAATTTGAAGGTATGTCATTAAGGCTTGCGCCAGTACAGACACCACATACAGCGGAATAACAACAACTAACGTAGCACGCAGCGAGCGGAAGCTAACTAGACACAACGCAATAACGGCGCCAAATACATAAAGCATCATAGGGTCCTGCGCTGCACTAACTGCTTCATTAGTTGCGGCCATCACGCCAACAGGCCCAGAAGCAAGACTGAACTTCATATCATCGGTTTGATATTCATCGCGATACGCTTTTACCGCTTCAACGACACGAGAGATCGTTTCTGCTTTGTGGTCCTCCATAAACAGAATAATTGGCATGACCGAGCAGTCGCCGTTAAGTAAGCCAGACGATGTGGGAACGCGAGAAATTGCCTGCACCAATGTTTGCTGGTTACGAGGGAGTACCTGCCACTTAACGTTGCCTTCGTTGTAACCTGCGTTAACAATTTTTGCTACAGATGCCAACGAAACCGCCGATTGAACGCCTTGAACATTTTCCATTTTCCACTGGAAATCGTCCATGGCCTTCATCACGCTGTGTGACGTACAAGCTTCTGGTGTGGTTTCAACCAAAATAGAAATGTAATCTACCGTTACTTCGTACTTATCGGTAATCAGGAAAGTGTCCTGATTGTAGCGTGATGTTTCATGAAGCGCAGGTGCACCCGCATGTAAGTCCCCTATCTTCATATTCTGAGCTTGGAAATGACCAAACACGAATAGGATAGCAGTAACGATAAGAATTATTGCCGCAGGCTTTTTACGTGAACAAGCAGCAATGACTTCCCAGAATTTCGAATTAGCGTTTTCTTTACCCGCGAATTTTTCGACATATTTCTGGTCAAGTTTTAAGAAGCTCATCAGCACAGGCAGCAGCAACAAGTTGGTAAGAATGATTACCGCTACACCCATACTTGCCGTAATCGCCAACTCGCGAATAATGCCGATATCGATTACTAATAACGTCATAAAGCCAACCGTATCAGATAACAATGCAATTCCGCCTGGAACCAGCAAGTTTCTGAATGCCGCCATAGATGCCCGTTTAGCACCAATACCGGTTACTGCTTGTTTTTCTACCGCGTTAATCATTTGTACGCCGTGGCTCACACCAATGGCAAATACCAAAAATGGCACCAGTATTGACATAGGGTCCATACCAAAGCCAATTGAAGTAAGCAGGCCTAGCTGCCAGATAACGGCAATGATTGAGCATACTAATGGCAATAACGTAAGCATGATGCTGCGCGAGAAGAAATACACCATTACGGCAGTAATCGCGATAGCAATGGCGAAAAAGATCAACACGTCTTTTGCACCGTCGGCCACATCGCCAATCATTTTCGCAAAGCCAATTATATGAATAGACGTATTTTCGTTTTCATATTGACCGCGAAGCTGCTCTTCAAGCTCTGCTGCTAATGCCAATGTATTGAGAGGCTCGCCAGTTTGCGGGTCAATATCGAGCAATTGCGCTGTTACCATTGCGCAGCTGTAATCACTGGATACTTGTCTTCCGACAATGTTTGCCTTTTCTACGTTAGCTGCCACCAACTCTAATGCTTCTGGGCTTGCAGAATTAAAGTCGGCAGGAATGACTGGCCCGCCTGCAAAGCCGCCTTCTACAATTTCAGTAAAGCGGGTTGAAGGAGAGAAAAGCGAAATAACTAACGAACGGTTCACCCCATTAATAAAGAAGAGTTGGTCGTGAACATTCTTTAAGGTATCGAAGAAGTTTTGATTGTAGATGTTATCGTTTTTATCACAAACAGAAACTAATATATTGTTAGCGCCACCAAAATCTTGGCGGTGCTCAATGTACGTTTTCATGTATTCGTGATTTAGCGGTATGTTCTTTTCAAAACCTGCGTCTAAGCGCATTTGTGAAGCTTGGTAACCAAGGAAAACTGTGGCTATAGCAAACAAGGCTACGACAATTTTACGGTTTCCGAATACTAATTTTTCAAGAAAATGGGTCATTGTTTTTATACTGCCCTATTTTAAATTCAACGTTTTAATGCCATTCGCAGTAACGGCAATATTCTTACCATTAAACTGTGTTGCATTAAGAAGCGCGGCTTTGTCTTTAATTTGTGAAACGACAATGCCTTCATCAGCTTCGCAATCTGAAAGGTTTGCATAGGGGTCTCGCATACTGGTGGGTAAAGGTCGCTGTGCGCTTACCATCATCCCGTTGTTACCCAAAGCATAAACCTTCGATTCAGAACCAATTAGAATTGAATTTAGTGTGCTGGTTGAGCAAGTTTGTACGTATTCCCACTCACCTTCGTTTCTGTTAACAAATATATTTCCGCGAAGGCCAACCGCTAGAACGGTATTTTCATCAAGCGGCTTAATATCGAAAAACGATCCTGTATAGTCGACGTAATACCGTTCCCACGATTCTCCCATATTGGTACTTTTGGCTAGCAGACCGGCTTCGCCTGCTAGGTAAAGCGTATCACCATCAAGGGTAATTCTGTTTAAGTGGGGTAAAATAGATTCAAGTTCTTGCTGATAGAAGTCTTCATCTTCTTTTCGAATATCTTCAAGGTATTCTTGATCCATTGGGTCAAGCAGACTGGCATGACGTTCTGCCGTCCACGTTTTTCCACCGTCTAAGGTTCGATAGAACAAGCCATAGGCACCTGTAGCAATCCCCTGCTTTTCATTGAAGAATAATACGTCTAGAAATGGGCGCTGAAGGTCAGGTTGGAAATTTTGTATCTCCCACGTCTCGCCTTTATCTGAAGAATGAAGAATGACAGCGTCGTGGCCCACTGCCCAAATATTATCACCTACAACAGTTGTCGCTGTAAGCGTTGATTGTGTTGGTACGGCTTTTTGATTAAATGCCTCACCATCCTCTGAAACTAACACGTGACCGCGTTCACCGACAATAACGACAAATGTATCAGCGTCTATGTCCAAAAGAACCGATTGCTCAACCAATGGTGCCATGAATGCTTCTTCGGCGATTGCAGTTGTAGAGTAATTAACTGCGAAAGTGGCGGCAATGCACGCTGCAATGGTTTTTTTCATAATTAACCATTCCCCCTATTTATAATTGTCTGCATACAAAAACGGCTGGCAATTGCCAACCGTTTGTTGTTTAAGGCGATTAGCGCATACCTTCTCGTCGTAACGCCTGAGGTGTGAATTCCACATCTCGTGGGCGAACGGTGAAGTCGTACATCTCTTCTTCGTTATCGAGGCCAATAGCCAGGTAACGACGTGAGTTCAAGTCATGGTACACATCCAGAGTAGACCACTGGGTAGGTACTTCATAATAGTTCACACCATACGCTACACCAACACGATAAAGTTCGCCACGATTATCATACATATCAGCAACTTGAATTTGCCAGCTATCTTCATCAATGAAGAATACACGCTTTTGATAAATATGACGGAAACCGTCTTTCAATGTGGCTTCTACTTCCCAAACGCGGTGTTTTTCCCAACGTGTTAGGTCTGGGTTAACGTGGTTTGGCTTTAAGATGTCATCGTACTTCGCATTATCTGAATGAAGTGCATAGTTGTTGTATGCAACGAACATTTCTTTCTTACCCACTAACTTCCAGTTGTAACGGTTTGGTGAACCGTTAAACATATCAAAGTCATCGGTAGTACGAAGGCCATCAGCTGCGGTTCCAGGTGTATCATAAGCAATGTTTGGTGCTAGACGTACACGGCGCTGACCCGTGTTGTAGGTCCATGCTTTACGCGGCTCTTTTACTTGGTCAACTGTTTCATGTACAAGCAGCGCTGTACCCGCCAAACGAGCAGGCTTTGTTACTTTTTGTTTAAACATGAAAAGGACGTTTTCGTCAGTAAGCTTTTCTGGTGTAGCACCTTCTTCTGCGTACTTAATTAATAACTGCTCGTCAAAACCGATTACGTTGTAATCACCACCAGTTGTTACCGCAGCTTGACCACCATTACGCTGAACCGCTTCACCGCGATAGCGAAGTATATGGTTCCAAATTGCTTCAAGACCATTTTGTGGAATTGGGAACGGAATACCGAGAACAGCCCCTTTAATTCCGTTACCGCCGTCTAATAGCTCCGCGCTAGTTGCATTTACCTTAGTTGCATCGTAGATAGCCTGGGGATTAGACGCAGAACGACGCGTTGGGTAAACCGGCATACGGAAGGTTTCAGGGTAAGCTTCGAAAAGCTTTTTCTGACCTTCAGATAGAAAGTCCGCATATTCTTTGTAGTTTTGTGCCGTGATTTCAAATAGCACTTTATCTTCAGGGTACGGGTCTGGATGGTGATCACCCACTGTGTAGCCCGCTGGTGCTGAAGTAATACCGCCAGTCCACGCTGGGATACTGCCGTCTGCATTACCTGCTTTCATAGCGCCCAGTGGCGTCAATTCGTTACCTAGTTTATTGGCATCTGCGTCAGACACCTTTGCCATCGCGCTTGCACCTGACAGAGCAAGTGATAAAGCCGCAGCGATAATTCCTACTTTTCTAATCATAAATACCACTCTTAGATTGCATATTTGATGTTAAATGAAACGAAGTCTCTGTCTGATAGCGCATTAGTAGTACCAATACCGCCCCAGAAAGCGCTGTACGACGCTGTTGCTGACCACTTGCTTAGGTAGTCGAACGTCAATGAAATTGCAGCAGACTTAACATCTTCTGTGAAAAGGAATAGAGGGTCTGGTGTTGTACCCTCTACATCGTGAGAGAATGTTGCACGAGCACGTAAGTTAATTCCGGCCATGATGTCGTTGTAATCAGCAACAGCAAGTAAACGGTAACCCCACGCATCGTCAGTAGCAAACGGGTTAGTCTCTGGTCCGCCTGATAGCGCTTGGTGTAAACCTTCACGACTATTGCCATTGATAGGCTCTAGTGACGGCGTACGTGCTGTACCAGGCGCATTTAAGCGAATTACGTTCGGATCTGGCATATCTACAACGTTCACATAGCCTACTTCGCCTAATAGTACGAAGTTGTCAGAACCAAATTTAGGGCCAAATACGTGTGAGGCAGTAAACTGCATTTGCCATGTATCAGAGAATAGATAACCTTCCGCTGTCTCGCCTGGTCCTACTGCACGACCAATGTTGTTGAGCTGGGAGATACCCGCTAAGTCTGGACGTAGCCCCGCATTTGCCAATTGCTCTGGCATCCCCATATACAGCAATTCAACATCATCGATTTGAAGCGGCTCATCCACGCGGTAAGCAAATTCACCCGCAAGAGCCGTAGTACCGATATTAGTGTTAAAGCTCATACCATAGAGTTTGATATCTTCTGGGTAGAAGAACTCTGACTGTGTAAATGCACCCAGTTCAGTGATGTTGTCGCGAGTAACGGTATTAGATGCTAGGAACGCGAGATCTGCGCCAATACCTTCAGCAGTAAAGTCTGATGTCTTACCTGAAATAAGCGGGCGTTGGCTGTGGTAATTGATGTGATAGAAACTAAACTCTGTTTCATTCAAATTCTCGGCAAACCACGTCAAGCGTAAACCGTATTGACCTTGATCGTCGGCGTCGTTGTGCGCTGCGTCAGAAAAACCACGAATAGCCACTTTGGTTGGATAAGCAAGGTAGGCTTGCGAAATGTCCTCTGGATTAGCGCCAGAGCGAAGTAAATCACCGTATCCGTTTAACGCAGTGAGAAGGTGATCTAAGTCGATGTCTGGGTTACCACTGAAACCAAGCTGGACGTTTTGGCGTTGACCGCCCTCACCTGCAAAATCGTTGCCCGCGAAGTAACTGCCAGAAACTGGAAGCCAGCTGCGCTGCCATTCGTACTGGTAATAACCAGAAATACTCACTGTGTCAGTCAAACCTAAAGACGCGTACACCATCCCTACTGGAAGGAATACTTCTTTAAGTTCTGCACCTGGAGCACGAGCTCGTGTTACATCAACAGGGTTCGTTGTGTTAATACCGTGCTGGATGAATGTACTTTCACCCCAACTGATCACCTGACGGCCTACACGAAGCGTAAGTGGTTTGTCGCCAATCCACCAGTCGCCATAGAAGAATGCGTCGTAAAGACGTACATCGGTACACAGTAGGTCTTCTGCTTCAGGGTCTTGACACAAGTCGTATTGGTTACCCGTTATTGGGTTAGAGTATGGACGGTCGCCGTCCATTTGCTCAAAGTCGTAGAACCAGAAACCACGGGCGAAGAAACCATAGTCGCCAAAATTGATATCTAATTCATGAGTACCTGAAATTTGCGTTGCAAACGCGTCACCTGGATCGTGTGCAAGGTTACCAAGGTCACCATTGGTGGAATAACCGCCATCTGCTAAACCCCACACGTCGCCACTTGGGTATAAAGGGTTGAAAGCTGCGTGATAACCGCTCCAGTCGAATTGAGGATGGTTACTGTTACCTATAAGGTCGTAATCTCTTGCCTCTGTTCGAATACTTGTAGCTAATGTAAATGTTGAATCTAAAGATATACTTACATCACCCACTTGCCAATTCGCAGCGTGTGCTGGTACTGCAGCAGCACCTAGCAGTGAGAGAACTCCCGCTGCTACCGGTGATATCTTAAAAGCGCTAGGCCCGTTTTTCATATTTTTATACTCCCAAGTCGATGTGACTTAATACGTGACATCATGACCAACCATAACGATTAACAAAATCATTACATCATTTTGCCATAACCGCAAGAACTAATCCTACCAGTTAACAAAATTTACAACATTAGTCGTATCAAATAGTTATTGCTTTATTGTGAGTATAAAAGGCATTTATAAACTTGCAGGAAAAATGTACAGAAATATTGCGAAACTGTTGCGTTAAGTATTTTGGAACGCTCAATGACAGAAGAAAACGCATAAGTGTTACATATGGGAGTGGTGAAAGCTCGTGTAAAAGAGAGTAATTCGTCGCGTACAAAAAAGGCTCTATGCGAGCCTTTCAAAGGATTTTATTTTTTTGTTGGCATCAATAATCATCCTAAAACGACCTTTAATACCATCAGACGTAACAAATTGCCTGAGCCGGTTGGTCGGTACTTGGACGCTTAGGCCTGATTCACTGACCATGACCACATCTGGCATAGTTGGAATATAAAGCACCTCACATTGCTTGTAAGGTGCATTTATTGAAAAGTAAAAAACCGAGTCAGTTTGGCTAATGCTTGTCATAAGCAAGGCTTTTACTTACTTTCTCAAACAAATCTTTACTTAAACCTTTATGATTAAGCAAACGGCCAAGCTGTTGCTTCATATGAACCTGATGCTCGCTTGCAAAGCCCTGCCATTGCGTCAGTGGCGTTACAATACGGGCGGCAACCTGTGGGTTGACCGCATCGAGCTTAAGTAAGTAGTCGGTTACAAATTTATATCCACTGCCATCGAGTGCATGAAACCTTTCGCTGTTATAGAAAGCGAAGCTACCAATAACAGAACGAACACGGTTCGGGTTACTCATTGCGAACTGAGGGTGCTCACATAACATTGTGATAGTCGCAAAGATATCGTCTCGATTTTGTGTAGCGTGGAGTGCGAACCATTTGTCCAAAACAAGCGGGTCATGATTCCACGATTCCTCAAACTGAGCCATCAAACTGTCGAAAGTGGTGGCGCTACAGTGTTGTGCGCTTCTCAACGCGCCTAGCGTATCTGTCATATTATCAGCGGTTTCAAACTGAGAAACCACAATATGCTCGTGTTGGGGTAACCGCGCTAAGTGTGCAAGCACGACATTTTTGCAGCGACGTTGATTCACCGCTTCTTGCGTGTAGCAATACGCGCTTTTCTCGATATTTTCGAAGACTTGTTTTAGCTCTTTTTCGAGTGCGCGAGCAAACTGGTCGCAGAACGCTTTTCTCGCTTTCGAAAGTGCGGAAACGTTTATGTTACTTCGGCTTTGGCACAGTGTCTCAAACGAAGGTATGACTAAACATTCACTCAGCAATTCAAGGTTGTTCTGCTCTTGGGCAATCGCTTGCTTGATACCGTTCCAGATTTCATTACTGATACCAGACCCAGGCGATTCCTCTAATTGCTTCACACAGCGGTCATACAACGTTTGCATTGCATCCCAACGATTAAATGGATCCTTCGCATGCTTAAATATAGTAAGTAAAGACTCTGTCCCCAATGGGTTTTCTACTTTCGCTGGCGCTGAGAAGTTACCCAATACTACAGGTGTTAAATGAGTAGTTTTGGCTTCTACAGTAAAACGCATAGCATCATCTTTTAAAATGACCATGCCGTTTTGAATTAACGACTCGTTGTCTGTATAGCTTTTCCCCTCATCATCAATAATCTCGATATTTACAGGAATATATAGAGGAAGCTTTTCTTTCTGATCGGAGGTTGCAGGTGTGTGCTGTGACAATGTAAAGCTATGCTTAACAATGCCATCATCATCGACCTCAGTGCTGTGTGCGACAGAAATCACTGGCGTACCAGATTGACTATACCAGCGGGTAAACTGGGTTAAATCTAAATCAGTAGCAGACTGCATTGCTGAAATGAAGTCATCACAGGTGACAGCCTGACCGTCGTGTCTTCTAAAGTACTCGTCCATACCACGTCTGAATCCGTCAGGCCCCAATAATGTGTGGAACATGCGAATAACTTCAGCGCCTTTGTCATAAACCGTCACCGTGTAGAAGTTGTTCATTTCAATGACTTCTTCTGGACGAATTGGATGACTCATTGCACTCGCATCTTCTGCAAACTGGTGTTCTCGCATAACACGAACGTGCTTTATACGATTACTTAACGCCGAAGTCATATCAGCGCTGAACTGTTGGTCTCTAAATACAGTAAGCCCCTCTTTAAGGCTTAGCTGGAACCAATCGCGACAAGTAACCCGGTTGCCGGTCCAGTTGTGGAAGTACTCGTGCGCGATAACCGACTCAACATTAAAAAAGTCATCGTCGGTGGCACTTTTTTGATCGGCTAATACAAACTTACTGTTAAATACATTTAAGCCCTTGTTTTCCATCGCTCCCATATTGAAGAAATCGACGGCAACAATCATGTAGATATCTAAGTCGTACTCTAACCCGAACACATCTTCGTCCCACTTCATCGCCCGTTTGAGAGATTCTAATGCGAAAATACCTTGAGACTTTTTGCCTTTATCAACATAAAGTTCTAGCGCAACCTCTTTACCGCTAGTGGTGGTGTAGCTATCGGTGAGTAAATCGAAGTCACCGGCAACTAGAGCAAAAAGGTAGCAAGGTTTTGGATGTGGATCGTGCCATTTAACAAAATGCGTATTTTCGTCAACTTCGCCCTTGTCCACTGGGTTGCCATTGGCCAAAAGCATCGGTACTGATTTGTCGGCAACTACCGTCACTGTGTAGACCGACAAAACATCCGGGCGGTCCATGAAGTACGTAATGCGACGAAACCCTTCCGCTTCACACTGCGTGCAATAGGCACCACCTGATAAATACAAGCCTTCCAGCGCTTTGTTGTGCTCAGGGGCAATGGTATTGGTAATTTCTAAGACGAACTCATCAAGTTCAGTAACCACGCTTAAGGCGCTATCTGTTACCGTGTATTCATTATCAGATAGGTGCGTACCGTTAATAGAAATAGAATCTAGCGATAAATTATCGCCATCTAGTACTAATGGACTATCGTGCGCGCCATTACGAGTGACGGACAACGTGCTGATAACTTTGGTTTTCGTTGGGTGTAGCGTTATATGTAGGTCAACTGTCGCTATTGAAAAAGCGGGCGGCTGGTAATCCGCCCGGCGTTTAGCTTGAACTGACATAGATCCTCCTGGAAGAAAGCCTACGTGGGTTTAATTGGAACTCTGTGTTAAACCGTATCTTTGCTGTTTACTTCAACATGCGGTGGCGTAATACGTAAAATCTTAATACCTAAATACGCATAAATAACAGCAAGGATCGGGTTGATTACGTTGAAGAATGCATAGAATACGTAATCAAATGGATTGACTAATAAAACACTGTGCATGTAAGCACCACAGGTGTTCCAAGGAATAAGTGGAGACGTAAGTGTGCCGCCGTCTTCAAGGCTGCGAGAAAGATTCAATTGGTCTAAACCACGTTTTTTGAATTCTTCTTTGTACATACGGCCTGGCATCACGATTGAAATATACTGATCTGCAGTAACCAGGTTGGTACCAAAACAAGTAAGAATGGTTCTGCTCACCATATCTCCTGCGGATTTTGCACCAATTAATATGGCAGAAACTGCACGCTTTAATAGGCCAACACGCTCTAATACGGCACCAAACGACATTGCACAGATGATCAACCAAATAGTATTTAACATAGAAGACATGCCACCACGAGAAAGCAAGCTGTTTAAGTTCTCGTCAGGTGTTGAGAAGCTTACGCCATCGAATAGCGCGGTCCAAACTACCTTCAACGCACCTACATTCACCGAGTCGTCACCATTTGCCATAGAAGTAACCACATCCCACTGGAATACAACTGCCCAGACTCCACCTAACAAAGCGCCGATAAAAACAGCTGGAAACGCAGGCATCTTTTTAATCGCTAAGGTGAGCAAAACGACAAGGGGAATTAACAAATGCCAACCTAAGTCAAAAGACTCGTTTAACAAAAGTTGCATCTGCTCAATGCGTTCTGCTTTGGCCTCACCCACTTCACTAAAGCCCAGTACTGTAAATAGAATAAGCGCAATAACAAAGCTCGGAATCGTCGTCCAAAGCATGTAACGGATGTGCTCAAATAAATCCGTGCCCGCAACGGCAGGCGCTAAGTTTGTTGTTTCAGATAAGGGCGAAATTTTATCGCCAAAGTACGAACCTGATACTACTGCGCCGGCGGTTATGGCTGCCGACATTTCCATGCCTGCAGAAACCCCCATTAGCGCAACACCCACAGTCGCCGCGGTAGTCCAAGAACTACCTATACTCATTGCAACAACCGCACAAATCAGACAAGCGGCAGCATAGAAAAACGAGGGGTTAAGCAACTCTAAACCGAAATAGATAAGCGTAGGCACGGTTCCGGCTAGCATCCATGTGCCAATAAGAGAACCTACCGCTAACAGAATTAAGCAAGCACCTAAAGACATTGAGATACCGTCTACAATGCCCTTTTCGATAGTTTTCCAGCTGTAGCCATTTTTCATTCCAATGATAGCAGCTAAGCCCATCGCTAAAAGAAGTGCAATTTGGTTTGGACCGTAAGAAGAGTTATCGGCAAACAAATAAACTGCGCTTCCCATCATTATGACTAACGCAAGAATAGGAAGCATTGCATCGAGAAGTGACGGCGTTTTTATTTCTTTATTCGTCATTGTCGTTTTTTAAAACCTTATTATTGTATTTGTAACGCGTTAAGCGTGCTGTCCGCTTTTTACCAGAATGCTTTAGAAGACTGAGCGGTAGAACATAAGCGCAATGATAACGGGACACACAAAGCGTACGTACCAAGGCCAAATCTTCCAGAAAATGCTGTGTTCAGCAAACTGATCACCTTGTTTAAGTTCATCGAGTATTGCATCTCTGCGCCACACCCAACCTGCGAAAATACACAAGGCGAGTCCTAGTAACGGTTGGCTATACTCGGTAGTTAATGCGATAACAAAGCCGAACAAGGTTTCAAAATTTAAAATGATGATGCAGCTTAATACAAAGATGACCGATGCCATTAATAACACGGCCTTTTTACGTTGAAGACCTTTACTTTCCACCATAAACGCAACGGGAACTTCCAACATTGAAATTGAAGACGTGACGGCAGCAATCGCCATTAGCGCGAAAAAGGTAAAAGCAACGAAAAGACCTACGCTACCAATGGTATCAAACAGTGCTGGTAGTACTTTGAAAATCAGCGTGTCACCTTGGATTAACGCGCCTTCAGGTGTGAAGATTTCAACGCCGTTGTTTAATGCAACGTACATGGCCGGGATAATAAGCATACCCGCAATAACCGCAACACCGATATCGACAAGCGCTACCGACGCACCAATGCTAGGTAGATTTTCATTTTTACTTAAGTATGAACCATAAACCAGCATGGTACCCACACCTAAAGACATTGAAAAAAAGGCTTGTCCCATGGCGTTAATTAATAAGTCTGGGTCTAGAACGCGAGAGAAGTCAGGTACTAAATATGCTGACCAACCTTCTACGGCACCAGGCTGTAGGCTCACATAAACAATCAGTGCAAGAATGAGAATAACCAATGTAGGCATCAAACGCACCGACCACTTCTCAATGCCGGACTTTACACCTCCGACAACGATAAATGCAGTTAAGCCCATGAATAAGAAGCAGAAAATAATGTTACGCGTAACTGATGAAGTGAGTAGCCAGTCGCTAGCACTCGTAAATCCCACCATGCTTACGGCTGCATCGGCGAAATAAACCAGCATCCATCCGCCTACAATAGCGTAGAATGCAAGGATAAGTGACACGGTAACACAGCCCCAAATGCCCGTTAGCCTTCCGACGAAATTGCCTGATATTTTACCTAAAGCGTCAACCATATTCGAACGTGAACTACGACCGATTATAAGTTCTGCCATAAGTACGGGATAAGCGAGTACAAAAGCCAGCAGTAAGTATACGAGAACAAATGCTGCGCCACCGTTACTTGCTACCTTTGTAGGAAAGCCCCAAATATTACCTAGTCCTACTGCCGAGCCTGCCGCTGCTAGCACGAACCCTATTCGAGAGGAAAATTCGCCTCTGATAGCCATGTTATTTCCCTTTATTATTGTTTTAATAATTTATAGACACAAAAAAAGGGCTGGCCCTAGACCAGCCCTTTTTTCTAATCACTTAATTTCTTGTGATAGCGTAACGGCCTGTTTCGATCATATCGAAAGTAATATTGGCTGCCTCGTCCAAGAATGGATCTAATTCTTCCATATCTTCAGGTAGGTCGTCCAATGTTGTGACAGTTTCCATTCCCAATCGCTGTAAACGTTCGTTAGCACGAGCAAGCGACTTCTCTTCCGCCTCTTTCTTCTCGCCTTCACGTACAGATTTAACTAATGAGATGAAGTTCTTGTCTTTATTTTCCTTATATTCCTTTATGTCGTCTTGGATATAAGAAAACTCAGGATCTTGTAAAATACGTTTGTTGTGCTTCGCTGTTAAAACATCAAGCGCAGCAGTACCGTCTGCAAACGTCGTATAGTTAGCGCGATTGATACTGTCCCATGGCAACGCATTTTCCGCTTGGCTTTCTCCCCATTCAGCTGGTTCAACCGCCGATGGATAAAGAATGTCAGGAATAACGCCTTTATGCTGTGTGCTGCCGCCGTCAATGCGATAGAACTTGGCGATAGTAAACTGAACACTACCTAATGGGTTGTCGTAAAGGTCATAAATTTTACCTAAACCGCGATGCTGCTGCACTGTCCCTTTCCCGAAGGTTTGTTCACCTACGATGAGAGCACGGTTGTAGTCTTGCATCGCTGCCGCAAAAATCTCTGAAGCAGACGCGCTATATCTGTCAACTAATACGGTTAACGGGCCATCATAAGCCACTTCGCCATCTGTATCACGGTTAACGCTAACTTTGCTTTGACCGTATCGAATTTGAACCACCGGGCCTTTTTCGATAAATAGGCCAGTAAGTAACGTTGCTTCGGTTAGAGAACCACCGCCATTACCGCGCAAGTCTACGATAACGCCTTTAACGTTTTGCGCTTTCAAGCTTTCTATTTCTTTAGCAACATCCATACTAAGGTTGTTATAAAAACTTGGAATGGTGATTACACCTAGAGGTTCACCCGCGTGAGGACCAGTCTCTGGCACATATACTTCCGATTTGGCTGCGCGATCTTCTAACTTAATTTTATCGCGAGTAAGGCTAACTACCGACGTGGTTTTCGCGTCCGTGGCTCCTTTTTCAACCTGTAGACGAACAGTACTTCCTTTCGGGCCTTTAATTAACTCAACCACTTCGTCCAATCGCCAACCAATCACATCAACAAACTCTTCGTCGTCTTGTGCTACGCCAACAATTTTATCTTCTGGTTTTATTGCGCCAGACTCGTCTGCAGGACCGCCAGGTACAACGCTTTTGATTACCGTGTAATCATCTTCGCTTTGCAAAACCGCACCAATACCTTCGAACGACAAGTTCATGTCCATTTGGAAACGTTCAGCGTTACGCGGAGATAAGTAACTGGTGTGAGCTTCAATTGTACGTGCGAATGCATTCATTGCAGTTTGAAAAACGTCTTCGCTCTTTGCTTGCTTAGTGCGCTTAATCGCTCGCGTATAGCGTTTGGTAAGAAGTTCTTTCGCCTCTTCCCATGTTTTGTCTGCAAGTATTAGATTTAACGCGTCGTATTTAACGCGTTGACGCCAAATTTCATCCAGCTCAGCTTTATTAGCTGGCCATTCAGCATCTTCTCTGTCGTAAAAAAACTTATCGCCTTCTTTTTCAAAGTCGAACGGGCCTTTTTCTAACAGTGCAAGTGCAAATTCATAACGCTCAATGCGTCGTTTTGCGCTTACGTTATACATATCATAGGCAACAGAGAGGTTGCCTTTACTCAGCGCATCATCAAACAATGTGCGGTATTTCTCAAAACCCACAACATCAGACAGCAATAACACTTGTTTATTGTGATCTAATGAATCGATGAAGCGCTGGTAAACTCTAGCTGAGAGTGCATCATCCAACGAAATTTCCTTGTAGTGCGCCCTGGTAAAGAGTGCGCTTACTCGCTTAGCTGCAACACTGTGTTGAGATTCCTGTTGTAAAATGGGAAGCTCGTCTACCTCTGGTGTTGACGTAACTGCGCCTGCTCCTACCCCAACGGTAAGAAAAGCACTGGCGATGGAAATTCGAAGGATGTCTCTCATATTTTACGACCTCTTGGAGCGTGCCAAACGTAAAGCGTCTGCGTTTACTTTAACTACCATGCCTGAGTCTAATTGAACGTGAATGCCATCTTTAGCTACTTCGGTAATTACTGCAGGCATAGGTGCTTTACCTAATTTAACGGTAACTTGCGTACCTTGCTGTAAATCGCTATCTGTCAATTTCGCAGGTGGTGTATTGTTTGGTCTGTTATTTTTCGGTTTAGTTCCGCGCTTAGTATCAGCATGGTCCGAATTTGCAGATTTTTCACCTTTTGGACGATTAAATTGACGTTTATCTTTTCGCTTAGGCTGCTGAGCTAGCTTAGCTTTGCGCTTTTCAGCTGCTTTTGCTTTGCTTTCTTCTAACTGCTGCTGCGCATGATCAGCGTGTTCTTTTTCAATTGCATCGCCTTCAACGCCGTCTAAATCTACACGGTTTGCACCTTCTTTGATGCTATGAAGATAGCGCCAGCTGTTGGTGTAATGTCGTAGTGTAGAACGAAGTAAGGTTTTGCTAACGCGTTCCTCTTCTTCTAAACGTGTGGCAAGATCTTGAAAAATACCGATCTTAAGTGGGCGGGCCTCGCCTTCAATGCTAAAACATTTCGGAAAGGTCTCTGCAAGGAAAGCTATCACTTCCTTACTGTTGGTAAACTTCTCTGGTGATTCCATTAACTTTCTAAATTATTCAGGAGATTTCATCGTTACTTGCATCATCCCAAGTTGCCAGCGTGTGGTCAACCCAATCAAGCAATTCGTCGTCATCTATTTCTAATAAATGCTTATCTTGTTGCCAAGATTCCCATGCGTAGTGCAAAATTTGCTCTAAACGCTGTGTTTCAATATCTTCTTCTGCATTGTCGTACACCGCATGTAAGATGAAATTTAAACGTTCAGATGCCTCATCTGGGTCATCATGAAAGTCTTCCATGTCCTCATACGTGGATAAAACAACGTGAATATCAACACTGGATTTCATAATTATTTCTGCGAATCCATAAGAATTTGAGCAATTTCAACGAGCCCTTTTTCGTCTTCTTCGGTAAAGCGTTCAAAAACAGGGCTGTCGATATCAAGTACGCCAACCAGCACATCGTTTAGCACTAGTGGAACAACAATCTCAGAGTTTGACGCAGCATCGCAGGCAATGTGTCCTTCGAACTGATGAACGTCTGCTATACGCTGAACAGTTCTGGTACTTGCACTCGTTCCGCAAACGCCTTTTCCAAGTGGAATGCGAATACATGCTGGTTGCCCCTGAAATGGACCGAGTACCAACTGCTCTTCTTTATAAAGGTAAAAACCTGCCCAATTCACCTCTTCGAGGCTATTGAAAAGCAGCGCACTTATATTTGCCATGTTAGCGATAAGATCGTGCTCGCCAGAAACCAAGCTCTTTGCTTGGTTTATTAACTGACCGTACTGTTGTTCTTTCAAACGAATTTCCTGCTATTGAACAATGTTAAAAGACACATTAACACGCGCTTCTATGCGCTCTTGGCCAGGTAAAGACATAGACATGTCTTTGGCAAAAGCTTCTGCGCGCATTACTGGAATCGGCATATTGCCACCAGATTCTGAGATTGCAACAACTTCACCTACTTCAATCTCTAATTCTTTTGCTAATAACTGTGCACGTTGCTTTGCGTCTTTTACCGCAGAGATAAGTGCTTTTTGATAGGCATCGCCTTCACCAACTGAAATAAAATTAAATTGTTGTATGCGATCAACACCTCGTTTAAGCACGCCATCTAATACTTTGTCATAAGTTTCAAGGTCAGTAGATGTGACGGTGATATCTCGTGACAACGTGAAACCTTCTTGCTGACGGCCTTGAGGCGTATTGATATAGCGAGGTTGTAAGCGTACTTGCATACTCTGAATGTGCTTTTCATCTATACCTTGATTAAGCAAGAACTTAACAATAGAGCGGAGGTCCGAATCAAGCTGAGTGTTCAGTTTACCTACTGTATTACCTTCTTCTTCAACAACGAGTGTGACTGAATAAGCATTTGGTGTCACTTCTACCGCTCCTACGCCTTGCACATTTATAACCGCTTCTTGTGCGGCCTGTGCAGAAACCATAGGTGCAGATAAGGCAATAAATGATGAAGCTAACAATGCTTTTTTAACTACACTTTTTGCTGTCGAATAAGTATTAGTACGCGTGATCATTTTCATAGAGATTCCTTTTTTATGGTGCCTTTTAATTACGTTACCGAAAGGATAAATGTTTAAAACTGAATAGTTTATGAATATACGCAACAAACGAAATCTTAGCACTGAACTGAGATGAGAAGAGATATAACTTCGCCGAGATGTGCTTTTTATGAGGCAAGACCCAAAAATGGATAACTAATACCAGTCAACTTGATGTAGAACCACTATAACTGCGGTAACACGCCGCGATTACGAACATTTTAAATCTCGCTGAGTGGGTAATGATCTATGCGGACTGATATCAAAGCGCGATGTTAAATGGGTTTTATATGCTAAATGGTTAAAAGCCAACCGTTCAGCTAAGCATCTCACTGAACGTGTTGACCGAAAAGAGTAAAAGGCGCTAGGCGTTTTACTTAAGCACAGTGCGCAACGCAGCAAGGCAGTGATCGATATTACGGGGTTTACATGCGTATCCCATAAGACCAATTCGCCATACTTTACCGGCATGATCGCCTAAACCGGCGCCGATTTCTAAATTAAAATCTTCAAGCAATTGCTTGCGAACGGCAGCATCGTCTACGCCGTCTGGAATTTTAACTACATTTAATTGAGGCAAACGATAAGCGCTGTCTACCGTTATCTCTAACCCAAGTTCACTTAGACCCTGCGCAAGTTTTTCATGACCCAATGCATGACGCTGCCACGCATTTTCTAAGCCTTCTTCTTTTAAAATCAGAAGTGCTTCGTACATAGCGTACATACTGTTGACAGGTGCGGTATGGTGGTAGGCACGCTTGGCGCCCTGCCCCCAATAACCAACAATCAAGTTCATGTCTAGAAACCAGCTTTGCACTTTCGTTTTTCGGTTTTGAATAACGTTAACTGCTCTTTCACTAAATGAAACAGGAGAGATACCCGGCACGCAACTCAAACACTTCTGTGAACCTGAATAAATAGCGTCAATGCTCCAACCGTCAACATCTAACTCGATACCTCCAAGAGAGGTAACTGCATCAACAATGCTAAGACAATCATACTTTTTAGCCAGCTCACAAAGCGCTTTGGCTTCATTGCGTACGCCCGTAGATGTTTCGGCGTGAACAAAGGCAAGGATCTTTATATCCGGATTGGCTTTAAGGGTGTCTTCTACCACATTAAGGTCAGTTTGCTCGCCCCATGTATTGTTGACGGTAATAGCCTCACCACCACAACGCTCTACGTTTTCGACCATTCGATTGCCAAATACGCCGTTAATACACACGAGTACCTTATCGCCTGGTTCTACAAGATTAACAAAACATGCCTCCATTCCTGCTGAGCCCGGAGCAGAAATAGGCATAGTAAGTGCATTGTCAGTTTTAAATGCATATTGTAAAAGCTGTTTGGTTTGGTCCATTAACTCAATGAATAATGGATCGAGATGGCCCAGGGTGGGTCTCGCCATGGCGTTTAAAATTCTGGGGTTAACATCGGATGGTCCTGGACCCATCAAAGTCCGTTCAGGGGGAATAAAAGTAGAAAATGATTGCATAATCCATCCTCGTATTAATGTAAGAGCCTGTTTTTAGAGTCAGTATCACGCATATTTAGCATGAACGTTGACGTCATACTACAAGGATAATGGCATGGTACAACCGTCTGTTTTCAACATAACTTACATGAATGAAAGTAAGTCTATATATTTAAAAAGGGTATATATTAATAACGCTTCATCACGTGGATAAAATGTGTGCAACATGTGGATATAAACTGTACATCTTTTTCTCAAACAACATCACATCCGACCAGTTTTTAGTCCATTGATTACTAACGTATAAGTTCTACAATTTAACTGACGTTGAGAGTGTAAGATAAAATTCACACAAAAATTGTTTATAATTTAAACAAATGTATTCTATACTCATTGTCCGTTTAAAAGATTTTATTTAAACTCTCCTGTGTAAAAGTTAGCGCACGGCTCAGCAATGAGCCATTCCCCTAGGCCCGGAACGTTTGTTCTGGGCATTTTTTATTGGGATTTAAAATATCGCGAACAGCCTAGTCTTAAATTTCAGCTATCAATTGGCTGTAATGATGACTTATATGTTTTGGCGTTATCTACGTAATGTTCAGCAGACGCTTTTAGTTTGGGTTCGATCTTCTCATCAAATGTTCTAATGACTTTACCAGGCGCTCCAACTACTAAACTGTAATCTGGAATTTCCATGTTTTCCGTTATCAAAGCGTTAGCGCCAATGATGCAGTACTTTCCAATTTTTGCACCGTTTAATACGACGGCGTTAATTCCCATCAAGGAATAGTCACCAATCTCGCAGCCGTGAAGCATGACTTTATGTCCTACTGTTACCCCTTCACCTAGCACTAAAGGAATACCTGCATCGGTGTGTAATACGCTGCCATCTTGGATATTCGTATTTTCACCAACGGTTATCTTGTCCATATCGCCGCGTATAACCGCATTGAACCAAACGCTTGAACCCACTTTGAGTTCAACATTACCAATAACATGTGCGCCTGGCGCTATAAACGTACTTTCATCAACCAGCGGTGATGTAGAACCTAATTTGTAGCGCATTACCCTCTCCCTATTCGTCTACTTTTCTCATTAATCCTTCTTGCATGGTTGACGCAACAAGTTCACCATTTTGGTTAAATATTTGTCCGCGTACCAAACCTCTAGAGCCTCCGCTAAAGGGACTCTCCATTGCATACAATAACCATTCGTTCATATTGATTGGGCGGTGGAACCACATAGCATGGTCTATCGTTGCGATTCGAAGTGATTTATCGGTTACCGCAACACCGTGTGGTTGAAGAGACGTACTGAGAAAATGATAATCTGATGCGTAAGCAAGCGCAGCTTGATGAACAGTCAATGATGCATTCATTGTGTCTCTTGCTTTTAACCAAATATAACGCGTCGGTTCGCGTTTCGCTGACTGGTAAGAGTTAGCTGCATCTACCGTGCGGATATCTACAGGTTTATGATAGCTCAACGCTTCTTGCATAGGCCGTGCAATTTTATTGAAGTTAGCTTCATAGAATTCAATGTCAGACTGCACATCTTCCGGCGCAGGCACATCTGGCATTGTTGGGTTTTGATGCTCCATGCCATCTTGAGGAACCTGAAAAGACGCTGTCATGTAGAAAATATTTCTACCATCCTGAATGGCTTTAACCCGTCGAGCAGAGAAACTTCTGCCGTCTCGCACTACTTCAACATCGTAAACTACAGGCTTTTTAGCATCGCCTGGTAGTAAAAAATAAGTGTGGAATGAGTGTGCGACTCTACCAGCCTCCACTGTTTCGTATGCAGCTGCTAACGCTTGCCCCAAAACTTGTCCACCAAACAAGGCGCGGAAGCCTAAATCCCAGCTTTGACCTCGATAGATGCCAGCCTCCACTGTTTCGAGTTCAAAAAGTGACGATAGTTTAATCTCAGACATGTTGTACTTTCTCTTCAATTACTGCTTTTGGGTTTCGCGGGTAGTACTTTTCAGGCAATTTTGCTTTATGCTCGAAAAAGCGCGTATCTTTATAGGGTAACTTCATAAACCCTGAAATGCCTAGCCCTTTTATTTTGGGAATTTGCTGAACGAGTTGCGCTAATAATGCGTGGAAGCGCTCTTCTTGGCTGTGATCAAGCAACGTGTAATAGTTGTGAATTTTCAAATGCCGCGGTAATGCTTCAAATATAATACAACCAGTGTGATGTATTGTATTAAGTTGAACGATGGTATCGATAATCTCCTGAGGCAGCTTTAATAGTTCGTCCGGATCATCGCCATCTTCGAAATATGAGTGAGTCCGGCTTTCATCCTTTTGTGCAGAAACCCGTGATAGCTCGTAGGGAATAAACATCCCGCCTGCTGGTTTAAATTCTTCATCTTCACTTTCGCGTTCAATGTGCAGCGTGTTTTTGGCGTTGAACATACAACATTTGAACACCGCGGGCTTGTGAATAGCCCTTGCTAAATTAATGACATTATTCACTGCTAAATCAAACGCTGCTTTCATTGACTCATCATATAAGTTCAAGCTTGAATCGACATATATACCTTCTGGCTCCCAGCGCACAGCCATACCGCCAACTACAGGGTAACGGCCTAGTCTGCTTATTGCAGAAACAAATGCTTTTTCGGTATCCCCCATGCCTTGTAGATAGTTTTTGTAGTAGCGGTCAAATTGCGCATCGTCTATATAACGAAGTTCCTCTACGTCTTTTTCATCTAACGAGTCAGAGAGTCTTGCCTGTTGGCGTAGGTAAGATTTTCGAGAGCTGTAAACAACGGTTTCAATATCAGCACGGTTCTGAGTGTGGGCCAGCCATGTAGGGATTAACGGTGTATATTGCGTTGGCTTGTCTTGAGTGAAAACCATATTCTTCAAAACGTGGAGATGATTAAACAGGTAATCTCCGCCCTGCCTTCTCTTTTCTGGATCTTCACTGAGCATGTGCTCAAGGATATTAGCAAGCATTTTAGGAAGACCAAGGGATGAAGGTGTAATAACCTTGCTTCCGTAACGACACGATTGCCCTGATGCCAATGCATATAATGTACTGGCCAAGCCTTGTTCATCGAAGCGGGGGCTGGAGAGTGCGCCATTAAGCTGCTCCTCGCCAATAAAATAAACATCGCCAAGTCGAGCATTAGTTTGATGCAGTTCACCCGACATTAAATCCATTACATTGTTACCTACATATTGCCCAGTGATGTCAGTCTGTGCGAACACTGAAGAGCCCCAATCAATCAATCCAACCGATTCATTTTCGGCATCCCAAACCAGATTCGAGGGCTTTATGTCTCCGTGCACAATGGGTTTAATTTCTCCATTTTCACTGTATTGGCGAAAACTGGATAAAAGTTCGCCGACCTGCACTGCAATTTTGACGATAATACGGGGCGAAAGTGGGCCTGTTTTCAAGCTGACTTTTTCTAGGTCTTCGCCGGGTGCTCGCCCCATAACTAAGATGGATTGTTTGCGTATTTGTTGATATTCAATAAACCGCGGTACAAACTCATGATTAACGTGAGAAAGCATAAAAGCTTCCTCTTCTAGTCTATCTTGCACATGCTGCGGCAACGTTATTCGCGAAAACTTAAATACCCGTGATTCACCGCTTGGCGCGTTCCCTGCAAACGCAAACCCAAAGGCTCCTTTCCCTAAAAGTTCGATGTCACTGTACCCCAACCCTTCTAACTGCGAGATACAAAGGTTTACCCAGTCTTTTAGTTTTTTCGCATCCGCATGAGATAGCAGATATATCGACTGCTCATCGGGTATATAGAAATGTTTTAGGCCTTTGAGTTGCGACATGTTTTTTACTTCACGCTTTTAGTGACTTTTTGAAACAGATTAATCAGCAGCGATACGCTTACCATTGTTAAACTGCACAGCAATCAATTATCTTCGTTTATCCAGGTAACATGCGCTGTAGCGTGATAACCTGCTTCATTTTCACCTAGCATACCAACAACGCTTTCTAACGCGCTTTTTAAATTAGTATCTAGCTGCCAAGGCGGGTTCAAAACGAATACGCCCGAACCATACATTCCGGCATCAGCGGTATTTTCTTCCACGCATATTTCTGCTTTAAAACAGGGTTTACCCATTGCTGCAAGCTTTTCACACATAGCTTCACTTGCACCACTTTTGGCGCCAGCCCTCTCTGACAATAGTGGATACCACACTACGATTTGTGCCTGCTGCCAGCGTTTGAATACCTGCTCCACACCCTTAACAAGGTCGCTATATTCATTCACGCGCTCATAAGGGGGGTCGATTAAAATAGCACCGCGATTGGGTTTAGGTGGCGTGAGTGCACGAAGCCCTTCGTACCCGTCACGTTTATGGACGTGGCTATTAAGGGTGCGTAAACGGGATACGTTTATGTCTAGTTTATCGAATTCCGCAGGATGAAGTTCCATTAGGTGTAAATTATCACCGTCCCTTTTTACTTTTGCGCTTATTGCCGGTGAGCCCGGATATTGTTGTTGTGCTAAAAACGGTTCACACAACGATAAATAGTCGGCCAACAAATTTGGCAAGTCCTGCGCGCCTTTATCATCTATAAGCAAACGAGATATACCTGTCTCGTACTCTTTATTTTTTGATGACATGGCATCGGTTAGATCGTACGCGCCCGCGCCTGCGTGGGTGTCGAAAAGCGTAAAAGGTTTATCTTTTTTCTTTAATGCGTTGATAACGCCAATCCAACAAAGATGTTTTATGACATCAGCGTGGTTGCCCGCATGAAAGGCATGTTGATAACTAAGCACAAAACCTCAGTAAAATTTTCGTTTGTTTATAGTGCTCTATAATAACGTCAACGCGCTTTGAGGTATACAAAACAAAAAAGGGCCAATAGTTTTGCTACCGGCCCTTTTAAAATATTGCTACTGCAAATCAAATTGCTTTGAATGATATCACTTAAGATGCATCAACATTTTTTCTGGCTGAGTTAGGTAACTCATCCATAGATTATTGAATCGCACCATAGTCGCACCATCAATAATACGGTGGTCGCCAGACCAATTAACCGCCATGATATTTTGCGCGCTAACATTTCCTTCATCGTCAAAGCGTGGAAGTTTCTGCGTTTTGCCAAGAGCAACAATAGCAGCTTCTGGTTTATTAATTACTGGCGTTGCGGTAATACCGCCTATTGCACCGATATTAGAGATACTAATCGTACCGCCTTTAAGGTGCTCGCCAGCCACGCGGCCCGCTCTGGCTTGTTCGATAATATCCTGCATTTGAACAGCAATCTCTAACAGAGATAGGTCTTGAACACGCTTAATATTGGGTACAAGCAAACCAATTTTAGAGTCTACTGCAAAACCAATATTGTGATCTGCGAAGTAGCTTATCTCAGTGGCGTCTTCGTTAAGCTGACTGTTAACTACAGGGAACTCATTGAGTGCCAACGACATTGCTTTAACGAAAAACGGCATAAAGCTGAGTTTTACGTTCTTCGCTTCAAATTCAGGTTTAAGCAGCTTGCGTAGCGACATCAGGTTGTCCATTACCAACTCGTCACTGACTGTGAAGTGCGGGATAGTATAGACCGAAGCCGACATTTGCTTCGCCATAGCTGCCTGAATACCGCGTACTTTTTCTGTTCTAACGCTGCCTTTAAGCACAGTGCTTGTGCTATTCAAATCACCTTTTTCTGCGGTAGATGAGCTTGGCGCAGAAGATGACGTATTTTGAGACGACGTGTCAACATTCGAATGTTGTAGATTCAACACGTCAGACTTAAGGATCCGCCCCTTTTTACCCGAGCCTTCCACAGTAGAAAGGTCGATATTCTTTTCTCTTGCAACACGTCTTACCGCGGGGCTAGCCAACACTTTACCTTCTATAGCGATAGGTGGCTCGTATTCGCCGTCGCTGAATTTTGAAGGAGCAAATTGCGCTGATTGTTGACTTGAACCGTTTGTTTGCTTGTTCACCGAACTTTGAGATGCAACGCTTGAAGCACTGTTGTTTGCCGATGGTGATTCGTCATTAGTACCGCTACTAGTTGTGACTTCACCGGCAACTTCTAGCGCAAACAATGCACTATGAACTTTCGCTATATCGCCTTGCGCGTAATAAAGACGATGCACGGTACCTGCGTTTTTAGCGGGGATCTCTACCACTGCCTTGTCGGTCATCACTTCTACAACGGCTTGATCTTCTTCAATTTCATCGCCTTCAGCCACGTTCCATTTCACAATTTCGCACTCGACAATACCTTCACCAATATCTGGCAAAATAAAGTCTTCGATGTGCTTGCCGTTTGAAGCGCCTGAAGAAGCACTATCATTCGCTGTCGCTGTTTCAGACGCATTGTCTTTTACTTCCGCTTGCGCGTCTTCATGTGTATCTGAGTTAGCGTCGGCATCATCTGGCGTCATAGAGAATAATGGTGCGTGCACTTTAGCAATATCGCCTACCGCGTAATGCAGTTTATTAACCACACCCGCATGCATTGCAGGAATTTGCACGGTAGCCTTGTCGGTCATTACTTCCGCGACAGGTTGATCTTCTTCTATATGCTCACCTTCAGAAACTAACCATTCCAGAAGTTCACATTCAACTATACCTTCACCAATGTCCGGTAAGATAAATTCAATTGTCATTTCATCGTCCCCCGGCTTAGTAGTGAAGCGTACGTTTTATGGCTTCGTACGTCTTCGTTTCATCTGGCATATATTCTTTTTCGTGCGCCAAAGGATACGGCGTGTCTAAACCACACACTCTCGCAATAGGCGCTTCAAGATATAAGAAACAACGTTCCTGAATGCTCGCTGCGATTTCACTCGCAAAGCCACCCGTTAGCGGTGCTTCGTGGTTTATCAATAAGCGACCTGTTTTCATTACAGATTGCATAACCGTTTCAACGTCCCACGGTAATATGCTGCGTAAATCGATAATTTCACACGACACACCATCTTCAAGAGCCATTTCTGCAGCTTTTTGCAGTATTTCTATCTGCGCGCCCCATCCAAGTAAAGTAATATCGCTACCTTCTTGAACAATATCTGCCTTACCTAATGGCAGTTCGTAATCTTCTTCAGGCACTTCCGATACAGAAGCACGGTAAAGACGTTTAGGCTCCATAAACAATACGGGGTTTTTATCGCGAATTGACGCAAGCAACAAACCTTTCGCCTGATATGGGTCACGAGGGATAACAATCTTTAACCCTGGGCAGTGAGCGAAGAATGCCTCTGGTGATTGACTGTGATAGTGGCCGCCGGCAATACCGCCGCCATAAGGTGTACGAATTGTTAGCGTACCAACGTCGAACTGACCGCCTGAACGATAGCGCCATTTAGCCGTCTCATTCACGATTTGGTCAAACGCAGGGAAAATGTAATCACCGAATTGAATTTCAGCAACAGGTACAGAGCCCTGTGATGCCAATCCGTTTGCGAAGCCTATAATGCCTTGTTCAGTAAGCGGCGTGTTAAAGCAACGTGCTTTGCCAAATTTTTCCTGAAGATGGCTGGTCGCACGGAATACGCCACCAAAATGGCCCACGTCTTCGCCAAAGACCATTACTTTTTCATCTTCGGTCATGGCTGTGATGAGTGCATTATTAATTGCTTGAAGTAGATTCATCTTAGCCATTATTTTACTCTCCCTGCTGTTTTAGGGTACATCTTCGGGTACTTCTTAATATGCGCTTTCAATTCACTGAGTTGTTCTTTTAAGTGCCAAGGTGCTGTGTCGTATACATCTTCGACAATGTCTTCAATGGCACATACGTCAGTCTTTTCACAACTCTTCATTGCTGCTAGAACGTCTTGTCTTGCTTTATCGACGCGTTTTTGGTTCTCAGCCTCGTCAAACCAGCCTTTGCTTTCTAACCATTTCGCCATACGAGCGATAGGGTCTTTTGCACGCCACTTATCTTCTTCTTCACGAGAGCGATAGCCTGTTGGGTCGTCTGACGTGGAGTGCGCCGCTAAGCGATAAGTCATGGCTTCAATAAGTACAGGACACTTTTCTTCAATGGCAATACGACGGGCTTCTTTTGTAGCTGCGTAGATGGCTAACACATCGTTACCATCAACACGGATGGTTTTAATTCCGTAACCCAAACCACGAGAAGCAATGCCGTCGCCCGCGAACTGTTCTTCTGCTGGTGTTGAAATCGCGTAGCCATTGTTACGGCAAAAGAAGATAACTGGGCAGTTTAGTACGGCTGCCATATTTAACCCTGCGTGAAAGTCTCCTTCAGACGCTGCACCTTCACCGAAGTAACAGATAGTAACCACATCTTTACCCGACATTTTTTGGCCATAGGCGTAACCAGATGCTTGAGGGATCTGTGTGCCTAGTGGAGAAGATATCGTCATGAAGTTAAGTGGCTTGTCACCATAATGGATAGGCATTTGACGTCCTTTGTTAGGATCGTCTTTATTGCTAAACATTTGGTTCATGAACTGTTCTGTGGTGTATCCGCGGTAGGCTAATGCGCCTTGCTCACGGTACTGAGACATTATCATGTCGTCATCTGAGAGTGCTGCAGCACTTGCAACTGAAGCCGCCTCTTCACCCGTGCTTGCCAAGTAAAAACTAATACGACCTTGGCGCTGTGCACCCACCATACGTTCATCCAATACTCGAATGTAATGCATGGTATTAAATATTTTTAATGCTTCTTCTTTGCTGAGGTCAGGTTCAACTGCTTTTTCAATGAGTTCACCTTCGGCAGAAAGGATTTGCAGCATTGGGATATCAACAACCCCTTTAGTAATAATTTCGACCTTATTTGTTGTTTTTACTTCGGCCAAATGATTTCTGTCTTTCACGTTTGTTCCCCTTAAATATGAGGGTTAATAGCGACTTATAGTGATACCAATATGCTAGTTGAGAAAATGCAGGAGCGTCCTACTTATTCATTGGCATTTTTTCAAATGGGTGAAATAGACATACTCAATTAGTCTAAATGAAAAGGATATTCGTCCTAAAAACGTAAACCTTATGTAAATAATATGAAAATCACGTAGGACAGATGTTTCTTATTCGTCTAAGTGGACAAAGTATTTAGATTTTTACAACTTAGGATGCCAAACCACGTCGGTGTATAACTTCAAGTAAAAAAGGGAGTTATCTATGCAACGTCTATTCACCGTTAAATGTAACAAAATGTGTAAGTTGTGTATTGCAGAAACACACGTTACAAAAAGAAAAAAAGTGTGCTAGTAATAGATAGTCACAACGATAAGTTGCGTTTTAAACGAGGCGAATGACCTTTGAAGCAAACAAGAAAATCGTTGGGCTCCAGGGAACTATTCACACGAGAATAATTATGAAAAAAACAATCCTAAGTACAGTTATTGCTACCGCATTAGCGGGCTCGGCTTTTGGTGCTTTAGCTATATCAAATCAACTATCTGGTTACGGCGTAGAGCAACAAAATGCCATTGAGGCGTCGTTCGACAAGAAGAATATTCTTGCAAATGCCATTCAAGCAAATAGCGATAGTGTACGTGTTATCGTCCAGCTAACTGATGTACCGATGGCGCAATTCAGCGCAGTAAATCCAAGTGTTAGCAGCATGTCCGCTCACAAAGGACAAAAGGTTAACTTCCAGTCAAACGCAGCTAAGGAATATCAATCTTTCTTAGAAGTACAACAGCAGTCTGTTATTCAATCTATAAAGTCCTTTGATAAATCGTTTAAAGCTGACATGTCTTACACAGCGGCTTTCAATGGTTTTGCAGGCGTCATTTCTAAAAGCGCACTTGATAAGCTTTCGAGTTTATCTACCGTAAAAGCGGTATACCCTGATCTAGTACACCATGCGCAAATGGATGCGAGTTTGGATCTTATCGGTGCAGTTGAAACATGGGAGCAGTTTGGCGGTAAAGAAAGTGCCGGTGCTGGTGTAAAAGTAGCAATTATCGATAGTGGTATTCGCCCGGAAAACCCGTTATTTAGCGGGGAAAACTTTACTGCCCCTGCTGCAGACACCCTTCCTACCGATGACTACTGTTCGGAAGTTCCTGATTTCTGTAACAACAAGCTTATTGTTGCCCGTGCAGCTGACATCGTAGAAGGCTTTTCAGTAGTTGAAGAAGAATACGAAAGCCCGCTAGGTTTTAATGGTCATGGTACCCACGTTGCGGGTACAGCTGTAGGTAACTATGGCGTAATGGCCGAGCGTGATGGGGCAGAAGCTGAAATTTCTGGTGTTGCACCAGCAGCTTATCTGATGGTTTACAAAGGTCTTTATGCAACCCCTGCGAACCCTGCTTCTTCAAGTGGTGCTTCGTCTATGTTGTTATCAATGCTCGAGGCTGCATTAACAGACGGTGCAGATATCGTGAACAACTCTTGGGGTGGCGGCGCTGGCGGTAACCCGAACGGTTCTGTTTACGAAGATGTGCTTGAAGCCATGCACGATGCGGGCGTAGTAACCGTTTTTGCGGCAGGAAACGATGGCCCAGGCGAAGGTACTATTGGTTGCCCGGGTTGTTCTGAAGACGTAATCACAGTTGCAAATACCACAACAGGTCGTTTGTTTGCTAACGAAGTTACTATAGAGGGTGACACCACTATTGGCTCAATACCTGCGCTTTACTCTGTAGGTAACCCTGCAATTGTTTTTGATAGCTCAATTACAGCACCGGTTGTTTATGCTGGTGAATTAGACAGTGCAAATGTTGAAGGTTGTGAGCCTTTTGTAGCAGGTGCATTTGACGGTGCTATCGCACTTATTAGCCGTGGTACTTGTGGTTTTGTTACCAAAATTGAGAACGCAGAAGCTGCAGGTGCTGAAGCGGTGCTAATCCATAACGTTGATGGTCGCGGTGAAGCCCCAATTTTGATGGGTGGTTTAAGCGAAACGCAGACAATTCCTTCACTAATGCTTCCAGCTACGCCTGGCCAGGCGCTTGCTGACTTAGCAACGGATACTGAAGAACCCGTTAACGTAACTATCGGTAGCGATATTGTTCGCGTAGTGTCAGAAAGCCTTGCTGACATCATGAATGAAAGTAGCTCGCGTGGTCCTAACGGTGATCTAACGTTCCTTAAGCCAAACATCGCAGCTCCGGGTACGCGGATTCTCTCTGGTGAATCACCAGATCCAGAAGGGCACGAAGGAGAAAGCTTCTCGTTAAAGAGTGGTACATCAATGGCGTCACCTCATGTTGCTGGTGCAGCCGCCCTACTTAAGCAAATGCACCCTGATTGGACTGCTCAGCAAATTAAGAGTGCGCTAGTAACCTCTTCAATTCGCGATATACTGAAAGAAGACGCTGCAACACAAGCTGATAATTTTGATATGGGTGCAGGTCGTTTAGATCTACCTCGTGCAACTACAGTTGAGCTTACGTATAGCGACTTAAGCCTGGTTGACGGTAACTGCTATTTGAACTGTGAAATGTCTATCACTGTAACAAACACTAGCGATGAAGAAGTTACTGTTGATGCCACAGCAATGTTTAATGACCCAGGTATTTCAGCGACGGTTACGCCTCAAATCGCTACCTTTCCAGCGGGCGCTTCTGCTGAAATTATGGTGGCGGTAGACGTCACTACAGCTTCAACTGGTTCGTGGTCTTTTGGTGGCATTAACTGGGCAGATACAGACGATACAACAACGGATTACTTTATCCCTGTTGCTATTTACCCAATTAGCAGTGATGAGCCATCTCTATTTGATAGTGATGTAAGCACTCAAGTTGCAGCTGAAGGTGAGCTAGTAGTAACAGAGGCATTTGCAACAAACACCGACGTAACAGGCATGATTAGCATCACTGGTGAAATTGATCACAAGTATGGCATCAATCCGGCGACTATTTCAGCAGTGAAAAATGGTAACCAAGAGCCCGTAACTTATGATGCTGACAAGAGTGAAATTAAGTGGGAAGGTGCGCTTAACACTGCATCGTTCAATATGGAGCCATCAACGATTATTGGTGATATTATTGAAGATGATTTGGGGCCTCTAGTAGAAAGAGTATTAGGCGTCACACTTGAAGACCTATTTGGATCAAGCCGCTATTTTCCAATGACGTTAGTAGCAGATCCACTTGTTTGTTCTGCTTCGTGCGACGATGCATCAATAACGGTCGATTTACCGCGCCCAATTACTTATCTAGGTACTGAATACACTACAATGCAAGTATCGTCGAACGGTTTTGTTTCATTAGGCACAAGCTCTGGTAATACTACAACACCATTCGCTGAAATTTTACCCAGCTTAAGCGAGCCAAATAATGTAATTGCTCCTTATTGGACGGATTTTGATTTGGCCGGTGGTAATGGTACTGGTAATTTGTACGCGGTCGACATGAGCGGGCTATCAAATCATTTCGTTGTTGAGTGGGAAAACGCACAAATTTGGAATGAAGATGGCACAAGCTTTAACTTCCAGTTGTGGTTTGAATACGAAACAGGCAACGTAAGCTTTGTTTACGGCGCAATGGACATGCCAGTATACGCAACCGTTGTTGGTGCAGAGAACACGTCTGGTAGCGTCGGTACAACCTACGCTTCACTTACGTCAGCTGGTCTACAAGGCACGCTTCCGGTAGAAGGTGATGAATTCGTACTCACTGCGAACGCGGGTGATGAAGTAACAATTAGCTACGCAGGTACTGTTGTTCCATCAAGTGAATATATGGACGACATGTTGTCAGTTAACGAAGATGCGTCGGTAACAGCTAATATCCTTGCTAACGAAATGGACAGCACTATCATCAACACGTTTACTATGGAATCACTGTCTGGCGATTTCCGTACGTTCACACCAATAACTATTGACAAGGCACCGTTAGATCCGTCAACTGTTGCGGTAACTACTGAACCTGCGAACGGTACAGTGAGTGTAAATGATGATGGTACTGTGACTTATGCACCAAATGCTGATTTCTTCGGTGAAGACTCATTCACGTATACCGTGCGTGTTGAAGGTACCATTGATGAAAATGAAGAGCCGGTAGAAGGTGATATTGTTGGTGAAGGCACAGTAACCGTAGCGGTTGCGGGTGTGCAAGATGCTCCAGTTATTTCAATATCTGCTCCAACTAGCGTTGATGAAGGTGAGTCATACACCGTGACGGCTTCTGCAACTGACCCGGACGGTGACGACGTAACTATTACCGTAAATGGTATGGCTACATCATCAATCACTGACACCGCGCCAAGTCATGAACAGGCTCGTCAAGTAACGGTTGAAGTAACTGCAACTGACGGCATCGATACTACGACAGAAACCGTAACAATTCGTGTAAACGATACATCGGGTGGTGGTTCAATGGGCTGGATTGCATTGCTTCTTGCTCCAGCAGTTTACCTACGTAGACGCATGAAACGTTCATAACGTTTTTTGATAAGAGAAAAAAGGCCGCAATTGCGGCCTTTTTTAATCGTCTTGAGAAAGTTGCTGTAAGTATTTAGGCATTCGTTTGCTGGGTTGCACACCAAGCTCTCTAAACTTTTCTATTTGCCTTACGATATTCCCTCGCCCACTTGTTAGTTTATTCATTGCTTGTTCGTAGTTTGCGTGGGCAGTATCCATCGATTTGCCAACTTTTTCCATATCAGCTACAAACCCTACAAATTTATCGTAAAGTTTAGCTGCTTGCTCTGCGATAATCTGAGCATTTTGATTTTGATACTCATACTGCCAAATGTTATTGATAGTACGAAGTGCCACCAATAAATTGGTAGGGCTTACTAACATAATGTTGTGGTTAAGTGCCATTGTGACTAAATCTGGTTCTTCTTCGACAGCAATTAAAAATGCAGGCTCAATGGGAATGAAAAGTAACACATAATCCAGTGTCTTTATGCCTTTAAGCGTTTGGTAGTCCTTCGCGCCTAAGCCTTTGATGTGCCCTTTTATAGAAGCCACATGTTGACTTAAAAATTGCGCTTTCTCAGCTTCATCATCACAGTTGTAATACCTTTCATAGGCCGCCAAACTTACTTTTGAATCTATGATCACATCTTTATCATTTGGCAAATGCACCACGACATCTGGTTGAAATCGCTTGCCGTGCTCTGATGTTGCTGACATTTGTGTTTCAAATTCATGACCCTCGCGTAAACCAGATTCTTTGAGTATCCGCTCAAGCACTACTTCGCCCCAGTTTCCTTGCTTTTTATTGTCACCTTTTAGTGCATTGGTCAGCGCTGCAGCTTCTTCCGTAATTTTCTGGTTGAGAGCCTTTAAACTTAGAATCTCTGTTTTAAGTGAGGCTCGCTCCTGCCCCTCACGTATGTGTTGTTCTGAGATTTGACGTTTAAAACCATCTAACTCGTTTTTGAATGGCGCCAAAACAGCTTCTATATTGTGTTTTGTTTGTTGCGTGTAACGCTGTTGCTTTTCTTCAAATATGCGATTTGCTAGATTTTCGAATTGCGTATGCAGACGTTGTTCAGATGCATTCATAGACGCAAGCTTATCTTCATGCGCAGCATGAAGCGCCTGAATTCTTGCTTGGTGCGCTTCGTTTTGTGCTTGAAGCTTGGCAATAGCAATACGCTCGCTATTCAAATCATTTTGTAGCTGCTCATTGATTTGCGAAAGCTGCGCTATCTTAGTGGCATTCGCCTGGCCTCGAATAAATGAATAAAGGGAAAAAGCACACACACTTACGAAGGCTATTAGAAAGGAAATGGGTTCGCTAGAAATAAGGTTAATTAACATAGTGCACGTTCATACTGTTATTTTGTACAGCACTATAAACAAAATCAGATAAATATACCAACTGGTATAAATTTAAAATGAAATTGGGGCAAAACGTCTAGCACGTAAACCGTTGAAAAAATGGAACTACACAAATGAAAACGGGTGCTATTGCACCCGTTTTTTTTATTGTAACGAAAAACCTAATTAGCTTTCTTAAGCAGAACGGCTCATCTTAAGTTTTGCCTTCCTCTCTATTTAGATAGCGAGGCATCAAGCTCTTCAATTTTTGCTTTCCAAATAGCCGGACCATTTTTGTGAGCATTGGCACCCGTGCTGTCTACTGCAACGGTTACTGGCATGTCTTCTACGTCGAACTCGTAAATTGCTTCCATACCTAAGTCCTCGAATGCTACGACACGAGATTTCTTAATGGCTTTAGATACAAGGTATGCTGCACCTCCAACTGCCATTAGATAAACAGCTTTGTGTTTAGCAATTGAATCAACGGTTGCCGGACCACGCTCTGCTTTTCCAATCATGCCAATAAGGCCTGTTTTCTCTAGCATCATGTCAGTGAACTTATCCATACGGGTAGCCGTTGTCGGGCCAGCCGGACCAACCACTTCGTCACCTACAGCGTCAACAGGACCAACGTAATAGATAAAGCGGTTTGTTAGATCAACGCCCTCTGGTAAACCTTCACCATTTTCCATCATGGTTTGAATGCGCTTGTGAGCAGCATCACGACCGGTAAGCATCTTACCTGACAGCAGAACCGTTTCGCCTACTTTCCACTCTTGGATATCTTCTTTTGTTACTTCATCAAGGTTAACGCGGCGAGTGTTTTCGCTCACTTCCCAAGTTACTTCTGGCCAATCTTCTAATTTAGGTGGCGTAAGCTCCGCTGGACCCGAACCATCTAGATAAAAATGTGCGTGACGAGTCGCCGCACAGTTAGGGATCATTGCTACAGGTTTTGACGCAGCGTGAGTAGGTAGCGACTTAATCTTTACGTCAACAACAGTCGTTAAACCACCTAGACCTTGCGCACCGATACCCAACTTATTTACGCGGTCAAAAATTTCTAAGCGAAGTTTTTCGTCGGTAGTTTGCGGGCCGCGCTCTATAAGCTCTTGGATGTCTACTGGGTCCATAAGGCTTTCTTTTGCAAGTACCGCTGCTTTTTCAGCCGTACCGCCAATACCTATTCCCAGCATTCCTGGAGGGCACCAGCCTGCCCCCATCGTCGGCAAAGTTTTTACTACCCAGTCAGCAATATCATCGCTTGGGTTAAGCATTACCATTTTAGACTTGTTTTCAGAACCGCCGCCTTTAGCCGCGATCATCACTTCGATCTTTTCACCCGCTACCATGTCGATATGCACAACAGATGGCGTATTGTCTTTGGTGTTTTTGCGCGCACCGGCAGGGTCCGCAACGATAGAGGCGCGAAGTGGATTGTCTGGATTAAGGTATGCACGACGTGTACCTTCATCAACCATTTCTTGAACGGTCATGTCAGTTTTATCCCACGTCACACCCATACCAACTTTAACAAAACAGGTTACGATCCCCGTGTCTTGACACAAAGGGCGCTTACCCTCTGCAGACATGCGTGAGTTAATAAGAATTTGCGCCATCGCGTCTTTCGCGGCTTGGCTCTTTTCCTTTTTATAAGCTTCTTCTACGGCTTTAACGTAATCGAGCGGGTGATAATAAGAAATAAATTGCAGGGCATCTTCAATGCTGTCAATGAAGTCTTGTTGACGGATAACGGTCATGACATCCTCTTTTTATTCGGCTTTCGTGGTCTTAGCTAGCTAAAAAAGCGTATACTAGCGCATCTAAAGACAACGCACCATGTAAAACCATGTGCTTGTGGCTAATTCCAGTCATTTTTAAAAACTATGCTGAAGGGATATCTGAAAAAGCAGCCTAATGTGATCGGTTATTAGTCTTTATTTGTTAACGCCAGTTAAAAATAGATGGGCGTTTGTGCTTAATTCAAGCACCTAACGCCCACGATAAAAAGAAGTACAGAAAACACCTATGTCACACGCAGATACTATTCACGTTCATGTTTCCCGTTTCGATGCAGAGGAATTAACCGACAAATTAGCGCTAAATTGTGACGAGAACACAGCCGTTTTCAATGCACTTTTTAAGCGGGTCTCTACACGCCCATATTCCCTTTTACTAGATACTTCTGGTTCGTCGAAAAGTGAAGGTCGCTTCAATATTATGGCATTTTCACCTTCCGCAGTTATCGAAGCAAAAGGTGATAAGGTTCAACTCATCGAACTAAACATTTCAAAGCGTCAGCAATTGACACTGGCGCCCTTTGAAGCGGTGCAAGCACACTTACATGCGCGCGTTTCAAATGTGGAGATACATGCCAGCGTAAATACAGCGCACCTCCCTTTCATTATCGGTGTGGCTGGCATGGCAGGCTATGATACTGGGCGTTTTTATGAAAAGATGCCAAGCATCGCCAAAGATGACTACGAAACCCCTGATTTTGCGGTTGGCCTTTATCTTCGTTCACTTATTGAAGATACGAAGACAGGTTACATCTATTATTGCTCCGTTGATGGTCAGTCGCTGACTCAGGTTTTTTCTTCGTTCAACGACGAAACACCTGAGCCAAATTTCAAGTTAACGTCTCGGTTCGAATCAAATTTATCTAAAACGGATTATGAAGCTTGTTTGGATAAAATACACGCCTATTTGCGTGCCGGTGACTGCTACCAAGTAAATATGGCGCAACGTTTTAGCGCATCGTTTGAAGGGAATATGTGGCAAGCATATTGTGAGCTACGCAATCAAAATCAAGCGCCATTTTCAGCTTTCTATAACCTTCCCCAAGGCTGTATTGCTTCGATTTCACCAGAACGCTTTCTACGCGTCAAAGATGGGGTTGTAGAAACAAAACCGATAAAGGGTACACGCCCGCGATTTGAAGACAAAGAAGAAGATGCCGCCAGTGCTCAGCGCTTGCTCTCAGCAGAAAAAGACCGTGCAGAAAATCTCATGATTGTAGATCTGCTGCGCAACGATATTTCAAAGCACTGCAAACCTCACTCGGTGAACGTACCTGCACTCTTTGCTCTTGAAAGTTATCAGGCTGTGCACCATTTAGTAAGTACGGTAACTGGTGAATTAAATGAATCTTCTTCGCCTTTATCGCTTCTGGCATCAGCATTTCCTGGGGGGTCAATAACTGGAGCACCGAAAATCCGTGCGATGGAAGTTATCGATGAGCTAGAGCCACACCGCCGGAATATCTACTGTGGCAGCGTGTTCTATATGGGTTTTCGTGAAGACATGGATTCAAGTATTTGTATTAGAACCGTATTGGCAGAGAACCGTCGATTACATTGCTGGGCCGGTGGTGGTATTGTGCTAGATTCTGTTTCTAGCGAAGAATATCAAGAAACCCTAGATAAAGTGTCTAGAATACTGCCAGTACTTGAATCAATTAACCAATAGCACAGTATTTGTATGTAATGTGCTAGCACAAAGGTAAGCATATAGGTTGTAAACAAATATCTATGACAAAGAACGAATTTCTATCACAGTTTCACCACTTAAGGCAGCCTCACACCGAGCCAGATTTTCCGTTGCGAAAAACAGGACGCCCTGCGGCTGTACTTATCCCCCTGATAGATTATGGCAATTCGCTTCAATTACTGCTTACTGAACGAGCGCACCACCTCAAGCATCATCCAGGTCAAATCAGTTTTCCAGGCGGAGCGGTCGACGAAGCTGATAACTCTTTTTTTGACGCGGCACTTAGAGAAGCAGAAGAAGAAGTTGGTTTACCCGCTACTCACGTAGACGTAGTAGGAATGTTGCCTAGATACCGAACAATCAGCGGATATGAAATTGCGCCAGTTGTTGGCTTTGTAAATCCTGACTTTACACCGATTATTGACAAAAATGAGGTAGAAAGCGCTTTTGAAGTGCCTCTCGCACATGTTTTAGACAGAAGAAATCATTTAGTTCACACGACGCATCGCGATAAAAAGGCTTTTCCAATTTACTTTATCCCATGGAAAAACCGCATGATATGGGGCGCAACGGCGGCAATGTTACGCAATTTATCTCATCATATTCATCCTTAGCCTTTGTATTTGCTTAACCGCTCTTGCGTGTACTATAAATTAAACTTTACAGCGTATTAGCAAAACTAATCCCTTTATTAGCTTTTCTGTATTGTGGTTTTTCCGTGGTGGATGCATGATCTTACTATTACTTTGTTTTAATTTTGAAAGTTTATGATCAGTGTATTTGATATGTTCAGCGTGGGCATTGGCCCATCGAGTTCGCACACCGTAGGACCAATGAAAGCAGGCGCCGAGTTTGTCACCGAACTCGCTCAGGAAGCTGCGCTTTTTGATTCAGTGGATAGCGTGAAAGTTGAACTGTTTGGGTCATTAGGCCAAACCGGTATCGGCCACGGAACAGGAAAAGCTGTTATCCTCGGTTTACTAGGAGAACTTCCAGACGTTGTCGATGTGGACAGCATCGAGACTAAACTTGAAGAAATACGCAACACGGAAAAGCTTTGCCTTAATGGCCAGAAATTAGTGCGCTTTCCTAACAAAAACGCCATTGTTTTTCATCGCCGTAAAACGCTCCCCAAACACGCTAATGCCTTATCGTTTTATGCGTACGCGAAAGATGAGCTTGTAAAACAGCAAACTTATTACAGTATTGGCGGTGGTTTTATCATAAAAGACGAAGACTTCGATGCGACCAAAGCGCATGCAGCCAGCCTGCAAGCATCAGTACCCTTCCCTTTTAAAACGGCCGGTGACCTTCTTGCTCTGTGTAAAACTAACGGCTTAAGCATTAGTTCACTGATGCTACGTAACGAATCAACCTTCAGGCCCAAGCACGAAGTGAAGCAACAGCTACACAACATTTGGTTAGTAATGAAAGCTTGTATTCAACGAGGTATCGAAAGCGAAGGTATTTTACCTGGCGGGCTTAAAGTAGTTCGCCGCGCACCTGGACTATACCGTCGACTTCAAACTGAACACACAAACGACCCTATGCAGACTATGGATTGGGTTAACTTGTTTGCTTTAGCTGTAAACGAAGAAAATGCAGCTGGCGGCCGTGTTGTAACTGCACCTACAAATGGTGCAGCGGGTATCATTCCGGCTGTTCTACAGTACGTAGATAAGTTTATTCGACCTGTTGATGAAGAAGTAGCAAGTCGATTCCTGCTTACCGCAGGCGCTATTGGTATTCTCTATAAAGAGAATGCGTCAATCTCAGGTGCTGAAGTAGGTTGCCAAGGAGAAGTAGGCGTCGCTTGTTCAATGGCTGCAGGCGCGTTAGCTGAAATTATGGGGGGCACAGCTGCCTCGGTAGAGAACGCTGCGGAAATCGGTATGGAGCACAACCTCGGCCTTACTTGTGATCCCGTGGGTGGCTTGGTTCAGGTTCCGTGCATTGAGCGAAATGCCATGGGTGCAATCAAAGCCATTAATGCTTCTCGTCTTGCACTGCGCGGAACCGGTGAGCAAAAAGTATCGCTAGATAAGGTTATTAAAACCATGCGCGATACCGGTAATGATATGAAGACTAAATATAAAGAAACGGCGAGAGGTGGACTCGCGGTAAATATTATCGAATGTTAGCACCTCGTTCTAACTAGACAATGTATGGAATGAAAAAAGGGGCAATTAGCCCCTTTTTAATGAACGTTTTCAACAAGCGCTACGTTTACTTTACTGGAAGCGTCACGCCTTTAAACATTTTTTCCACTTCTTCGTTATTTTTCAGCATCATAGCTTTCTCAACCTTGTCCTTGGTCAGATGAGGCGCAAAACGCTCAATGAAGTCGTACATATAACTTCTTAAGAACGACCCCTTCCTAAATCCAATTTTCGTCGTGCTGTAATCGAACAGGTGACTTGCATCTATCTTCACAAGATCATCATCTAATTCTTCGCTTACCGCCATCGACGCAATAACACCAATACCGACACCTAAGCGAACATAGGTTTTAATAACGTCGGCATCTGTTGCGGTAAACACGATTTTAGGTGTTAGCCCTGCTCTTTCAAACGCTTGGTCTAATTCAGAGCGCCCGGTGAAACCGAAAACATAAGTAACCAACGGATATTTGGCAATGTCTGAAATATCGATAGTGCCCTTTTTCGACAAGGGATGGTCTTTGTTTACTATTACACTGCGATTCCAGTGATAACAAGGAAGCATGACCAAATCGTTGTACAAGTGAAGAGCCTCGGTAGCGATAGCAAAATCGGCTTCCCCTTTTGCAGCCAGGTCGCTAATTTGAGACGGCGTGCCCTGATGCATGTGTAATGACACTTTTGGATACTTGCTCATGAAACCCTGAATAACATCAGGTAATGCATAACGGGCTTGCGTATGCGTAGTCGCAATATTAAGTTTACCTTGATCTGGAAGCGTGTGCTCCCTTGCTACCGCTTTAATACTCTCTACTTTGGCTAGTATTTCACGAGCTATATTGATTACATCATTACCGGCGTCTGTCACGTGTGTTAAATGCTTACCGCTACGGCCAAAAATCTGAACACCTAGTTCATCTTCCAACATGCGAACTTGTTTGCTGATACCCGGCTGTGAGGTATATAAACTTTCTGCTGTTGCTGACACGTTCAAATTGTTATTGAGGACTTCTACGATATACCGTAGTTGCTGTAGCTTCATATTTTACACCGTTTAATGCGATAGACTGACACTGTACTCCCTCCGTTATAACCAAAACCACCTTTTTTTACTAGTTGCTATTACGAAATTGGCATTATAAAGTTGAAAATAATTGAATTTTTACATTTTCGAGTGGGATTTATTCGCCTTTGTCCGATTTCTTCTACATTATGGGTAGGTGATTAAAAAGCACGGTGTTAGATAGATAATGAGTAGCAGTAAACAAGTTACATCCACAATTGATTTTTCATCGGTGTTGGCAGCTGCTGTGCACGATATGAAAAATTCACTTTTTCTCCTTATTCAATCTATTGAAACACTCAGCGACGCCCTTTCTCCTCACGACGAGAAAGCTAGAGAGCAGGTTGCGAGTGTTCATTATGAAGCATCTAGGCTCAACACCAATCTTGTTCAAGTACTCTCTTTGTACAGGGCTGAATTAGAAAGTTTACCCATTACCGTTGACGAAAGTTTCATCAAAGATTTGGTTGAAGATGTTGTTGGCTCTAATGCGTTATATGTATCTCAGAAAAATATTGATATAAGCATCGCTATCGAAGATGACCTTAGCTGGTACTTAGACAGTGAGTTAATTTATTTGTTATTAAACGATGTAATCATTAACGCAATGCGCTATGGAACATCCAAAATAATAGTAAGTGCCAAGGCAGACGAGAACGACTTCATGACCATTAAAATAGAGGATGATGGTCGTGGCTATCCCGAAGCGATGTTAACTAAAAGCCACGAAGAGCTCTGTGACTTTGAGTTAAGCCAAGGAAGAACGGGGTTGGGGTTATTTTTTGCGAAGTTAATTGCAAACGCACATTCTCAAGGAGATAAAGTGGGCTCAATTGCCCTTTCCAACGGCGGGAGTCTCGGTGGAAGTGTATTTGAAGTAAAAATACCGTAAGATTGACCGATAACATTAAGTAATACAAAAAGTAACGCTCGTACGTAGTAATACGTTAACGTTATAAAAAATAAAAAACAGACGGAAACACACGCATGTACGTGATTATTATTATATTAATTGTTGTTTTGCTAATCGCAGCTATTTTTATCAATGCAATGCAACAACATCGTCAAAAGCAAGAGGCTGAGCGCAGAACTGAACTTGCCAAACAGCGTACTATTGTCGACGAAACTGAGAACGTTATTGCCGCCTGTGTAAACATGCCTGTTTCTTCGCGCATTATGGGCATACTTCACAATCGTATTCTAAATGCCTTGAAAGCAATGAACGATTTATCGAGTACATCTGAACTAAAACAGCGTATCTCAAGCAGTGAGCAAGCAACCGCCGCTGCTCTTTCGGACAATAGCGGTATCACTAACGATTTCGCGTTACCCGACAACGACAAAATGATCATTCAATACATTCAGGCCGTTAAGAAACTGCGCATTATTCTTCGTTCAGAACATAGCAAAGGGCAAATTGATTCTAAAGTATTCATGGATGAAGATAAGCAGCTTGAACGCTTGCAGGTAAAAGTAAATGTAGAAACATTGATTAAGCGCGGCCGCGCTGCACTTCAAACCAATATGCTTGGATCAGCCAGACAGTATTTTGAAAAGGCGAAAAACGCACTAGAAAATCAAAATCCCCAAGACGAATACTCAATGTCTAAACTTGCTACACTTAACGAGTGGTTACACGAAATCCAAAGCAACCTTAAGAGCGTGAACGAAAAAGATCGCGCCAAGAAGCAAGAAGAAGAAAGAGACGAATTAGACGAGTTGTTCGCACCTAAGAAGAAGTGGTAGGTCGACCCTTTTCTTAGAAACTATAAAGCGCATTATTTCACTCATAATGCGCTACGGCCATGTCCCACATAGATTGAGCCGGCAGCGATAACCCTTTTCGCGCATTTCGAATTATTCCAATATTTTTCACCAGAGGCATGTCACTAATTTCTTTAGTTACTAGCCCCAATCCCTCCATTTGCGCTTTACAAATCGCCGGCATAATAGATATCCCTAAACCATTTAGAATAAGCTTTCCTAGTGTAGATAGCTGCCCCGTTTCCGCGATTATATTTAGCTCACCATATTGTGCTAGCTTAGATTGAGTCCAATGACGTACCGCAGATCCCCTATTCATCATTACCAATGGAAGTTTTAGACAGTCCTGCCAATGCAACTTGTCCCCTAAATGGGCTGATTGTGCTTTGTTGGTCACAACAACAAACTCATCAGCAAAAAGGCTTTTAAACACTAAACCATCTTTGCGCTCTGGCTCAAACGAGAACCCAATCTCGCTGCGGCCAGTAGTAACTTCATGAATTACCTGTTCCATTACTACATCGACAATTCGTAAGTTTACGTTTGGAATTTGTTGATGAAATACTGACAAGATATTCGGTAAATGAGACTCGGCAAATGACGGCATAGCGCAAATGGTAAGCTGCCCTTTCGCCATAGCAAACAAATTTTGAATATCAGAAAAAGTATTGTCCCAGTCGTGCAGTAGCCTCAAAGCATTTGGAAACAACACCTCTCCTTCTGGTGTTAGGCTTACATTGCGTGTATTGCGTTGGAATAACTTACCGCCTAACTGCTCTTCCATTTTTTTAATTGCCGATGACAAAGCTGGCTGTGTTAAATGTAGATTTACCGCGGCTTCAGCAAAGGTTGATGACTTGGCCACTTCTACAAACGCTTTTATTTGACGGTATGAAACATCCATAAACTTTTCAACTGGTCTTAGCGATTAATAAATAGTTCTTATTAATCGCAAGATTAATTCGATTTTACAAATGAAGCAACAATGTCGATACTTATTTTTAACAAATGCATTGGAGATAGAGAATGGCGGGATTTAACAAAGTTGTATCCTCATACGAAGAAGCAATGGCTGGCCTTGAAAATGGTATGACAGTTATTGCGGGCGGTTTCGGGTTGTGCGGTATACCCGAGGGACTGATAGGCCAAATTAAGAAAATGGGCGTATCTGGACTTACTGTAGTTTCTAATAACTGCGGTGTAGATGGATTTGGATTAGGCCTTTTATTGGAAGATAAGCAAATAGCCAAAATGGTGTCTTCGTATGTAGGTGAAAATGCCCTGTTTGAAAAACAACTGCTTAACGGTGAGTTGGAAGTTGAGCTTACACCTCAAGGAACGCTGGCGGAAAAAATGCGCGCTGGTGGTGCTGGCATTCCTGCCTTCTACACTGCCACAGGTTATGGTACGCCTGTTGGTGAAGGAAAAGAAGTCAAAGAATTCAACGGTCGCCCTTATATTCTTGAACATGCTATTACTGGCGACTTTGCCATTGTAAAAGCATGGAAAGCAGATACTTACGGAAACTGTATTTATCGCCATACAGCACAAAACTTTAATCCTATGGCCGCTACTGCAGGTAAAGTCACTGTGGTAGAAGCAGAGGAAATTGTAGAGCCTGGTGAATTGAATCCTAGCGAGATCCACACTCCCGGGATTTATGTAAACCGTGTCATTCAAGGTTCATTTGAAAAACGTATTGAACGCCGTGTAGTTAGCAAGGAGTCAGTGTAATGCTTAGTAGAGAACAAATCGCAATGCGCGTCGCTCAGGAATTTAAAGATGGCGATTACGTCAATTTAGGCATAGGTATCCCTACCCTCGCAGCTAACTATGTGCCAGATGACATCAGCGTGATGCTGCAGTCAGAAAACGGCCTTTTGGGTATGGGACGTTACCCGACTGAAAGTGAAATTGACGCTGATATGATAAACGCTGGTAAAGAAACGGTAACGGCTATCACAGGCGCATCTATTTTTAGTAGCGCCGAGAGCTTTGCCATGATCCGCGGTGGTCACGTTGACTTTACTGTACTTGGCGCATTTGAGGTTGATGTATCGGGTAATATTGCCTCTTGGATGATACCGGGCAAACTCGTTAAAGGCATGGGCGGCGCTATGGACTTAGTTGCTGGCGCGAAGAACATAATTGTTACTATGACCCATACCGACAAACACGGTAACCCAAAACTACTTGGCGAATGCACTTTACCGTTAACCGGTGTTAACTGTATTACGCGCATTATTACCGACTTAGCAGTGCTGAGTGTTGAAGACGGCGCATTTGTGCTTCAAGAACGTGCACCGGGCGTCAGCGTTGACGAAATTAAAGAGAAAACGGGCGGAAAGCTTGTTGTTCCTGAAAATGTACCTGAAATGCAGTTTTAAACTCTGCGTTTGATTGTGCTTTTCATTTAATTGTTCTTCGCATGTCGCGCTTATCATTCAGCATTTATGCTCTTGTGGTAAGCGCGCACCATTGAGTTAACTCACATTTTTGCTTTAACTTTATATTCTTCGTTGAGTAACGATTGTTACAAGTACCTGCCTTCAGTGTGCAAACTTATAAGCCTTTCCAATAAACCTTTAAATGCACCGTGCATTAAGGGATAATGCGCCCGAATGTCATTTTAAAAAGGCTATACCTTCTTGCTAGTTACTGATTTACCTGTTCACCACAAAATTATTTCAAAGCTCGAAACGAAAAATATTTCGACGCTTACCGAAATTCAAGAACGCACTATGCTGCCTGCTATTCAGGGCAAAGATATAATTGCGTCATCAAAAACGGGGTCAGGTAAAACCTTCGCCTTTTTAGTGCCAGCTATAAACAGGCTAATGTCGCAAAAAGCCCTTAGTCGTCAAGACCCACGCGCACTTATCCTTGCGCCAACTCGTGAGCTAGCCAAACAAGTTTTCATTGAAGCTAAATCAATGTGTACCGGGCTAAATCTTACTTGTTCACTTATTGTGGGTGGTGAAAATTATAACGACCAAGTTAAAGCGCTTCGCCGTAACCCTCACATTATCGTTGGTACAGCTGGTCGTGTAGCCGACCATCTATTAGATAAAAGTGTGTATTTAAACGGTTTAGAGTTGCTTATCTTTGATGAAGCAGACCGAATGTTAGACTTAGGCTTCTCTGCTCAGCTTAAAATGATTAACGACTATGCTGATCACAGAAAGCGTCAAACTATGTTGTTTTCTGCCACGCTCGATAATATTGAGCTAAAGCATATGACAACGCAGTTAACCAAAGGCGCTGTTCGTGTAGCTGTAGGTGATTCAACCGCAGAGCATGGCGATATCGAACAGAAGTGCTTCTTTGCAGACAATGTTGATAACAAAGATCAAATTTTACAGTTTGAGCTAGCCAATCGTACCTACAACCAAGCTATCGTATTTACAGCTACCCGTGAAGATACAGACAGAATTGCAGCACTACTTAACGAACAGAACTTAGAAGCTATTGCGCTTCGTGGTGATATGCTACAAAGCCAACGCGCAGCAGTAATGAGTGCGTTTGCTCGTGGACAGCACAGTATTCTGGTTACTACCGACCTCGCCTCTCGTGGACTAGATCTATCAAAAGTAGGATTGGTGGTTAACTTTGACCTTCCTAAGAACGCGGATGAATATATTCACCGTATCGGCCGTACTGGCCGTGCTGGGCAAAAAGGCGAAGCATTCTCGCTTATTGGCCCTCGTGATTGGAACAGTTTTGAAGGGCTTAAGAATCACCTTCAATATGCATTAGAGTGTTCACCGCATGACGAATTCTCGGCATCTTTTAAAGGTTTTACGCCGAAGAAAAAAGTGTCGAAACAATCAAATGCGAAAAATGGTAAAAAGCGCGTAGCGAAACCAGCAAAACCTGGCACTAAAAAACGTGTCGATACCATGTCTGGAAAAGATATTGGTATGGTTCCTGTGAAACGCAAGCCAAGAAACACTCTGTCTGACGACGACGAGTAAAACTCTATATCGTAGTTTAAACCATCACCGCCGCTAGTCACAATTCACTATTGAATAGCGGTGTGTAACCTTTCACTTTGTTTTTAATCACATTTTCTTACAGCCCTTTGATGGAACACTTCGCCATCATATGCTCTACTACGCATATAGCAACAAGTCGATCGTGCTGACTACACGCTTCAAATGTTTGTAACAAAGCGTGTAAGCGGCACAAACTCCCCCTTTAAAATGGATTTTAACCACATGAAATTTATAAAGTTCGTATCGTTAGCCTTGTTTATAGTAATAGTCGTTGTGGCACTTTCCTATGAAAAAATAATAGCACGCGTATTGTTACCGCAATACATAGAGTGGGCACATGAAACAGATATGAAAGGCTTAAAAATAGGTCAACCGTTGAACGAACAAGAATTGGCGCTAGCAGCGGAGATAGGCATAAAACAGCCTAAGAAAGTAAGAATTGTTTATGTAGATGAAGTGCCATATCCCTACGAAAACTTCGCGCTTAAAGTGTTTGGCGAAGCCGTTGGACTTGTTGGAGAAGGAATAATAAATAACGCACAAGTTTTCGGCTATTCGATTTATGCTCGTAAAGATTTCGAGCTTAATAGACCCAAGTTAGCCCACGAATTAGTGCATGTGTTACAGATTGAACGAGCCAGTTTAGATGAAGTTGTCACCCAACACTTTTTCGACATGGCTGAATACGGTTACGATAAAGCCCCACTAGAAGTAGAAGCGTCCGCAGCCAATATAGTATACAGCGCTGATTGGTAATTTGTATTCACCAAGAATTGCTTTTTAGGGCGCCGGTGATTGTTTAGAGTAGCGTTTGTGTTAAAGGTTCGTTTGAGAGACGATACTGACAATCCTACTTTTATTCGACTACTTCCGTTTTGTGCCATCAGCGGACACTTAATCTTGACACCAAGTGATCAAAAACCAATCGAATACGTTGTGGTACAGGACCGCGTTGAGGGCGATAAATATATAAATCCCAAGGCACCGGCTCGACCTCTTCTAACACTCTCACAAGTTTCTCTTGGCGTAATAAGTCTTGGACCAAAAAGTCAGGAGTTTGAGCAAACCCCAGTCCATTTTGTATAGCCATTAATTCAGCTTCGGCGTCGGCACTTCGAAAACGTGTTATGGATGGCGTCCACTGTCTGTCCATGGAAAAAACCCATGGCCAAAGCTTTCCCGTATTGCGATCTACTAATCCTGTAACCGGCAAGTGGTTTAGTTCGTCAGCAGACGCAGGCGTTCCCACTCTATTTATTAAGTCAGGCGAAGCCACGACATACATATTAATTTTGGCAAGCTGGCGGGCAATAAATCGACTATCTCTCATGAAGCCGATACGAATCCCAATATCTATTTTTTCGTCAACTACATCTACGCGCTCGTCACTGAGTGTCAGGTCTATATCAAGTTGAGGATGTACTGTTGAGAGTTCCATTAATGCTGGCATCAAGCATTTATGACCAAAACCAACAGGCGCTGCGATACGAACCCGCCCTTGTAATTCATTACCCGAGTCAGGGGCGCTTGTTTGAAACAATTCATCTACAGCGAGCAGGCGTTCTTTTGCTATCACAGCAAATTTTTCTCCAACTAGGGTCACTTGTATGTGTCGAGTATTTCGATGAAATAAAAGCTCCCCTTGCAATCGCTCTAACTCCTTCACTGCTCGCGTCACTGCCTGAGGAGAAATTCCCAGACGGTTAGCCGCTTCTTTAAAGCTGCGAGACTCAGCAGCAGTACAAAATATCCGGAGCATTTCCAATCTGTTAAGCATCACAGTCACATTCAGGTTTGATATCAATACATAAATATTATTCCAAAATATGGAATTGTAAAATTAAAACATTTCCATTTATTGGTTTTTGAAGGTAAGAGATACTTTGCTTGTTATTTAGACAACGTCATTCAACTTATTTGAGGATAGTAACTATGAGCAGTGTTTTAGCAAACAACATCAGCGGTAAGGTCGTTGTGATCACTGGTGGTAGCAGCGGTTTAGGCGAGACCACAGCAAGACATTTAGCCAGCCTTGGCGCATCTGTTGTTTTAGGTGCCCGACGCATCGACAAGCTTGAAGCTATTGCTGCTGACATACGTACAGCGGGCGGAAAAGTTGCGGTTCAAGCGACAGATGTGACTTGCCAGGACGAAGTGAAGGCCCTTGTAAACCTTGCACGAGAGCGCTTCGGTAAAGTTGATGTGGTTATCAATAATGCAGGGTTAATGGCGATTGCACCGTTAGCTGAGACTCGAGTTGACGAGTGGGATCGCATGATTGATATAAACGTTAAAGGTCTGCTGTATGGAGTAGCCGCAGCGCTTCCGATTTTTCAGGCTCAGGGAACAGGCCACTTTATCAATATTTCATCCGTAGCGGGTGTCAAAGTATTCAGTCCCGGCGGCACGGTTTATAGCGGAACCAAATTCGCTGTTCGCGCTATTGCCGAAGGCTTACGCCATGAAGTTGGGGGTAACATTCGTTCAACAATCATTTCACCGGGGGCAGTCGAATCTGAATTAAAACATGGAAGTTCAGATACTCAGGGTGCAGCCTTTGTAAAAGATTTTTATCAGCAAAATGAAATTCCATCTGAATCTGTTGCTCGTGCTATCGCATACGCAATTGAGCAGCCTGCGGATGTGGATATCAACGAGATTGTTCTGCGCCCAACTGTTCAAGAATTTTAATTCGTTTAATAAAAGACTTATTAACCAGCGGGTGATTTAAGCACCCGCTGAATATTCAGTATGTGAGGTTATTGATGACAGCGTTAAACAGACAAATGCGTGCTTTGGTATTAGATAGCTATGAAGAGGGTACAGTATTCCGGGATGCCCTGATTAACTTACCCTCTCCATCAGCAGGTCAGGTGCAAGTAAAAATATTTGCAAGTGGAGTCAATCCTATTGATTACAAGATCCGCCAAGGTATCGCTCCTTATGCCATGCCGGAATTACCCGCAGTACTTGGCACCGATTTAGCTGGAGAAATTGTTGCTATCGGCGACGGCGTCACCGGCTTTGCAGTAGGCGATGCAGTGTATGGTCTGACTGGCGGAGTGCGAGGATTGCAAGGATCATTGGCTGAATATGCCAACGTTGATGCTGAGTTACTTGCTCTCAAACCGAAAAATTTGCCCATGCGTGAAGCTGCGGCTTTACCTCTGGTTGCACTTACCGCTTGGGAAGGTTTGGTTGACAAGGCGAATGTTAAAGCGGGCCAGAAAGTCCTTATCCAAGGTGGAGCTGGCGGAGTTGGACATGTAGCTGTGCAAATTGCTAAGGCCTTAGGTGCCGACGTTTATGCCACTGCATCGACTGGAAAACAAGAACTGCTCAAGGCGCTTGGTGCCACGCCGATTGATTATCACACTGTAAGCCCTGCTGACTACGTGGACGCATACACCCAAGGCAAAGGATTCGATATCGTTTACGACACTGTCGGTGGCTCTGTACTCGATGCCTCGTTAGGTATCATTGCACATTATGGACATATTTTAAGCTGTGCTGCATTCAGCTCACATAATCTGGCACCGTCGTCATTACGCTCTGCAACATTGTCAGCGATTTTTGTGTTACACCCACAGCTCAGCGGAGAGGGGCGCAAACATCATGGTGACATTCTGCGGCAAATTACGGCGCTTGTTGAAGCTGGACAAATTAAGCCGCTACTCGATCCGTTACGCTTTTCCCTAGACACGGCAATGGATGCACATAATGCCGTAGAGTTGGGGTCCATGGGTAAAGTAGTTATTGATGTAATTGCTTAAAAAGTCATTGTTGTAATTACTTAAAAAGTCATTGTTGAGGATGCATATGAGCCCAAGAAAACTAATTCGAACTGTTCGTTTCCATGAATTAGGTGGCCCCGAGGTATTAACTATTGACTCGCTCGCGAGTCCAAGTTTGCAGGCCACTGATGTACGTATTGCGGTCAAGGTTGTTGGGCTCAATCGTGCTGATGCCATGTTTAGGCGAGGCAGCTATATAGAAAAGGCTGACTTCCCTTCGCGAATCGGCTATGAAGCATCCGGGATAGTCATTGAAGTCGGGGAAGAGGTAAATCATTTACGCCTTGGGGACGAGGTTTGTATTGTCCCTCAGATGGGGCTTTCTCAGAACGGCTGCTACGCAGAAGAGATTGTCGTACCAAGTGAATATGTGGCACTCAAACCAGCAGGGCTAACCTTTGCTGAAGGCGCAGCAGCTTGGATGCAGTACCTGACAGCTTATGGCGCTTTGGTCGAAATTGCTAACGTGCAAAAAGGCGATGCAGTACTGATAACCGCCGCATCGAGCAGTGTTGGATTGGCTGCGATTCAAATTGTGAATGCTCTGGGGGGGATCCCTATCGCTACAACTCTAACAGGAGCTAAAAAGGCTGCTGTGCTCAAGGCTGGCGCGGCCCATGTGATTGCAACCCAAGAAGAACCGCTGCTGGATAGCTTGAGAAGTATCTTGGGAGAAAACAATTTAAAAATCGCATTTGATGCTGTCGGTGGGCCGCAGATAGCAGAAATTGCTGAAGCAATGAGCCCTGAAGGAACAATAATAGCACACGGAGCATTAAGTCCCGAAGTCACTCCTTTTCCCTTAAAAATAGCACTTCGTAAAAGTCTGACAGTTAGGGGGTATGTGTTTACTGAAGTTATAAAAGACATCGAGCGTTTTCGCAGAGCAAAGCAATTTATCCACTCGGGTTTATCCGAGGGAACACTCAAGCCTGTCATTGATCGAAGCTTTAAATTTGAAGAGATAGTAGCAGCGCATCACTATCTGGAGTCCAATCAGCAGATTGGTAAAATAGTGGTCGAACTTGATTAACAGTTCGTAACTTCCGCTAATCTCTTAACTAAGTCAGTGGCTGATATTGGTTGGGAATTTGCGTGTTCAGTGGCGAGTAGCATGGCGGAATTTATTGGAAGGCTAGATAACCCAAGCAATGAGATTTGGACGATCAAACGGGACGGTAAAATTCTAGCTTCTGTACGAAAGTCAGGGCTCTGAATTGGTGGAAGAGAAACTAGGCTTACAATGGGGTATAGAAGTCTTGGAGCAACGCTTCACCAAGTACCTATAAACGTGAATAAATATTTAAGGAGTCTCAATGACAGCTACAAAAGAAGAAGTTATCGCTTTCATGAATTCGGAGTTTCCACAAAGCAAATGCGTTGTGGAAGCAGTGAGCAACGGTAGAGCGACTGTATCTCATCATGTAGGTCAGGATGAATTACGTCCTGGCGGAACGGTTTCGGGGCCTGTCTTAATGAGTGTGGCTGATGTGGCACTTTATGTGGCGATACTTGGTCAAATTGGCATCGTGCCATTGGCAGTAACAACTAGCCTTAACATCAACTTCTTACGTAAGCCATCGGCAAATGAGCGAATCATTGCGGAATGTTCTCTGATAAAAGTCGGCCGTACTCTCGTGGTTGGGGAGGTTTCTCTGTACTCTGACGGGGTGAGTGATTTGGTAGCACATGCTGTGGGTACATACTCTATACCGCCCTATACATCGTAACGAAGTGAAAATATTAAAACAATTAACTCTCTGAAAGCTTGACTCCGTTTAAAAGAAAAAAGGCAGTTATTTGAGGGGAAGATTAAATGGTTATCAATTGTAATCTGATATAAACGCCTACTTCAGGCCTGCAACGGAGGCATTGGAGCAATTCGAGGCCAACAAATAAAGTCAGTCGGACAGCTAACGCTGTCGCTGCTTTGGGCGTAGAACGTTCGCCCCTTGTCTACAATGGACAAGCGCGTTAGTAACCTTCAATATCCGCTTTACGCTCGAAGCCGACATTGAAGGCTATTCAAAGGAAGCTATATCTCACTCCCAACACGACTGACCAAACTCAACACATAAAAAAACGAGTGCTTAAAAGCACTCGTTTTCAATTGGCTCTTTTACGTGGCCTAGCCCTCGTTTCCACGCTTAGCCTAGCGTGTCGAAAAGCCTCAGTCGACGATAAGTGTTACTAAGTTTAAACTTAGTATTCCCACCATCCTTCTTGCCACCACTCCAAAAACTCTTCAAAGTCGATGTAACCGTCATCGTTACTATCGATAAGCTTAAAGCCTTCTTGTACATGGCTAGCTTTCGTTTTTGGTGAAATAACGGTTAGAAGCTCGATGAACTCCGGCAAATCGATTTGGCCGTTGCCATCACGATCGAAAAAGCTGAAGTCCTTTCTAATTTCTTCAATTTTAGATTCTGAAAGTTGAGTGCTCACTCGCATTCCTTATTTCAACTGCAATAAGCACGAGTGTAACGCCCTTCTTTCTAGCTGTCTACGCCTGATTTTCTTTTGCTTTAAGTGCACGTAAACGTTGAGCTTCTGCTTTTTCTTGACGCTTTTGTTCCATGGTCAAACGCGCTTCCGTTCCTACGTGCTCTTGTTGACGCTCTTTTGCCAGTTGAACCTGTTTTTCACGTTCTCTAAAGCGAGCAATTTGATCGTCGGTATGGGTACCAAAGCAGTGTGGGCAGCTTACACCCGGCTCATACTTATCACTCTGCTTGTCTTCTTCAGTAATTGGAAGTCTACACGCGTAGCACTGCTCATAATGGCTTTTCTCTAAGTCATGGTTAACTGCAACGCGATTATCAAATACAAAGCAATCGCCTTCCCACAATGACTCTTCTTTCGGTACATCTTCAAGGTACTGTAGAATACCGCCTTCTAAGTGATAAACCTCGTCAAACCCCTGCTCTTTCAAGTAAGCCGTCGATTTTTCACAGCGAATACCACCGGTGCAGAACATAGCCACTTTTTTATTTTTTGACGGGTCGAGCTCTTTCGCTACGTATTCAGGAAACTCACGAAACGTTTCGGTTTTAGGGTCGATAGCGTGTTTGAACGTACCAATTTCAATTTCATAACCGTTTCGCGTGTCAATAACCGTAACATCTGGGTCGCTAATGAGTGCGTTCCAGTCTTTAGGTTTTACGTAAGTACCAACGGTTTTGCGAGGGTCAATACCCTCAACGCCCATGGTCACAATTTCTTTTTTCAGTTTTACCTTGGTGCGATAGAACGGCTGTTCATCGTGAAGAGATTCTTTGCAAGAAATAGGATTAATACGCTCGTCGCTGTTTAAATAAGCAAGCAATGCGTCGATACCTTCGCGGGTACCAGAAACCGTACCGTTTATCCCCTCGTGGGCAAGAAGAAGCGTACCTTTAATGCCATTAGCTTCCATTGTTTCGAGAAGCGGTTGGCGGATTTCTTTGAAGTTTTCAAGCGCAACAAATTTATACATTGCGCATACAATATATTTAGACATATTTTAACCTTTGCTGATTGGAGCGTAAGACCAGTGCAAAAATGCGGCGCGCAATATAACAAAAAGGAATGATAAAAACTAGAGCGGATACGAATTAGCGCTCGTACGTCAACCCAAACTTAGCACGCAACAACGAATTGAAATAACTGCTATGCAATATTCTCAAAAGATGTGAAGTGTGACGAATTTTCATGTTGTGAATGGTGTTCTTTATCTTGTGATGAGAGGATATCGTATAGCATCGTATTATCTTCCTTCACGGTGTTAGCGTATTCCTTTTTCAACCGCTTTTGTGTTGCCAAACTACAATTATCTACTACATCGTCGGGTAGACGTTTAGCATCATCAGTTTGTGATAGTGGAGAGGGATTCATACTTAAATATAATCTTGCTGCCGCATAGTCTTGAGATACTAACTCAGACAAAACGCGCATTCTGCCCCATTCGCTTTCATTAGCGGCTAGCGATGGCCTTCTATAATAATTTAACGATGCAAGCTTGGATTCGATGCTGCTTTTATCATCAGATTCTGACGCTACCGCTTCAATTTCAAATGGCTCGGCAACACTATGTTGCTGCATAGCAAGATATAAAGAGAACAACGCTCCCTGCGCAGATGCTTTAGCAAGCACACCACTGCGCTCCCAGTATATACTGGGGTCAATAGGTATTTGCTCACGAGCTTCGACAGTTTCTTGCGACATTCTTATTTACAACTTCATATGTATACTTATGTTTTCGGCAAGATAATGTTTTTCTTAAGCTTATTATCTAAAATTAGATATACTCCTATAAAGTAATCGCGCGCTCATTCATGGATTTGAAATGCAATTTAGCAACAAACAAGTACTGATTGTTGAAGACCAACGCCCTTTCCTTCTTTTATTAAAGGGGCTGATGCATTCGATGGGCGCATCTGATGTAGTTACGAAGTCATCTGCTGAACAAGCGGTATCACTATGTAAAAAGCATAAGTTTGATATTGTCATTTGTGATCTACACTTGGGAGCTGACAACAAAAATGGCTATGAGCTCATTGAAGAGTTGCGCACTCGAAGGCTTATCAGTCCCACATCGGTGTTCATTCTGATAAGCGCAGACAGCGCTCGACCGGTAGTGTTGGGCAGTATTGAACGTAGACCCGATGATTTTTTAATTAAGCCCTTTTCTCAAGTTCAGCTGAAGTCTCGTATTGTTCGTGCGTGGCAGAAAAGACAGTTTCTCCAGCAAGCGTTTAGTCTCGTTGAACAGGGTGAAATAAACAGTGCGATCGACCATATCGAAGCGTTACTTGACTCCCCTTCCCACTATAAAGGTCACTGTGAACAGCTATTAGTCGAGCTATACTGGCGTATAAAGCAACCCGATAAATCGCTAGATGTGTTACGTGACTACATTGACGGAAAACCCGTGCTGTGGGCACAAATAGCTATTGGAAAAACTTACTTGCTTTTAAAGGAATATGAGAAAGCGATTTCAATTGCCAAGAGAACGCTAAAGCGTAACCGGTTCAATGCAGACGCCCACGATATTCTTGCGCAAGCACACCAAGCCACCACAGCTGGCGACAAAGCACTAGATGCAATAAAAGAAGCAATAAAACTGTCACCCTACTCCTTACCCAGGCATTTCAAAGCCTGTGAAATAGGTCGGCAAAATGACGATTTAGTGCTGGCAGCGAGTTCAAGCCAAGCGATCTGGGATTTATCAAAACGAACCGTTCACAAAACAAGTTTACACTGGTGCGGTATTATCCGAAGCCTTTTAGATGTCGCAGAGTTTGCAGACGACAAGCGCCAGCGCAATAAGTATCAGCAAGAAGCATTACTTACCCTGCAACGAGGAAAGTTTGATGAACATCTTCAAAAAATGGACAGAGATTTTGATGTAGATATATTTGGTACAATCGTCAACGCTAGAATTAGCGCTATAGACGGCAAACTGATTGATGCCAAACGCCACTTAACAACGTCACAAACACTTCTTGACGATAAGTACACGGAAGTTCCTACCGCGTTTATCCCTGACAGTATTAACGTTATGTATAAACTGGGTGAGTTTGATGATGCGCTACAGTTGAATGCACTTTTGACTTCAAGACAGGATGAGCTCGACCAAAACAGTCTAAACATGCTTGATGCGCAAGCCCTCAATGCTCAGAAAAACTTAGCTAGTTATCAACAGTTCAACCGCGAAGGCATTCAGCACTATCAGCAGCAAGATTACGAACGTGCTAAAGCTTCGTTCGCCCTTGCTCAAGGCTTTGCTCCTGTAAATACAGGGGTTGCGCTTAATCTATTACAGTGTCTTCTACAAATTGCAATCAAAGAAGATAAAGCTGAAATGAAACTCATTAATGAGTGTAAGCGGTTGTTTAAATTAATTGACGATATGTCACTTAAGGCGCCTTACAAAGAAAAATACACCAACCTTAGAGATGAGCTCTCTAAATATATTGGCTTTTGAATTAGAAAACTGGTGAGCTATGAGATTGTTAGTTTTTGTACTGATGGCAATTTTAATCAACGAGGTTAGCGCCAATGAACAGGCGCTAAGTCAGAACGAGTCTTTTGTACTAGCCGATGCTGGTATTCACAGAATGACATTTGAAGAGCTAAACAGTGGTGAAATATTTGTTATTCGCGGATTAAAAGTACCTAGCACTCAGCAATTCGAGGGTAGTCAAGCTAACGAGAAACACCTCCCAAAACTCGTCAAAGTTAAAACTGGCAAATACTATCTAAAATCGATAACTCCAGCATTTTCGAACATTGGGGTAAGACGTTTTAAAAAACCCGAATGCGATGACTGCTTTTTCTCGCTTCAACCAAGCGCGGTTTCTTATCTGGGTAGGTGGAATATTGATTTAGAATACAAATCAAGGAATAAGGTAGAGTGGCATATACAGAGGCAGTATTCCTACGAGAACCTTAAAACATTAAAACAAAAAAACACTAAATTGACCGAACTGAGCCTGTAACAGATTCTGTGTAACTGCCATTAGTTAATGTGCTTTTCGAGTCGTTCCTCGAACTCGATAATAAAAC
>NZ_CAMZMZ010000009.1:0-127641 GCF_947311905.1 Alteromonas sp. CyTr2
ATGCGAACAACCATCAAGGCTAGAAGTCAATTGACTTCACGAAAAAGCCGAATATATGGCAGCAATGAATCACGTTATTAAATCAACACGGTGTCTTGCAATCGGAGAGGGTCCATATATGGTATAAGGTATGTGCTCGGCTTTCGCTATCTATGTAGTAAAGTTTATTAGACTCTAACTATAGACCGAGTTGGACGTTTTTTTCATTCATTTACATCAAAGGAAAGCGCGCGCTGACGACTACACCTGTACTATCCTTCCGATTGGATAACGACAACTGACCTTTGTGGAAGGTCATTATGATGTTGGCAATGTAAAGCCCTAGCCCCAAGTGCGGCGAAGAGGCATTTTGCACATCGCTTTCTTTTCTCACCGACACCATAGACTGAAGCAACTGAGACCTCATTCCTTCAGGAAGAAGCGGCCCGGTATTACTAATGGTTAACTCAGCTTGCTTGTCCTTAACCGTAATACTGACTTGGATTTCACTTTCTTTTTCACTGAAATCTACGGCGTTAGCGATAACTTTATCGAACATTTGAGCCGTAAGTTCAGGGGAGCCAAGTATGCGCGCAGTATCAGCATTGTGGGTAAAACTAAAGCGTCGATGGCTATAGGCATGTTCGTAACCAGCAATACACCCAGATATCACCTTAACTAAGTCGAATGGTTCTAAATCTTCTTGTTGAATGGCCTGCTCTAATCGGGTGGCTTCACTCATACTGTTTAATATTGTACTTAGGCGGTTCACCCCTGATTGCGCCCTCTCAACAAAAACGGCTTGTTGGTCGGCGTCATTCACCTGAGTCAGCATATCCAGCGACGATTTTACCACGGCAATGGGCGTTCTAAGTTCGTGAGATAAGCGGGATGCCATGTTTTCTAAATAGGAGTTGTACTGCTGTAACCGTGAAAGCACATCCGCAAATGAACGGGATAAATCACCAATTTCATCACGCTGATTTGAAACCGGAAGGGTGCCAATGATTTTGCCATTATCATCTATCACCGCTTCGGTATTATCGCGAAGGGAGCGAATGCGGTTTGAAATTCGCGTAGCGAACAGCAGTAACCCTAAAGTACCTATGGTCATCACTGCTAAAATCACGTGAAAGAGCTGTTCTAACGCCCGGTTCCGCAACGTACGAATACCATTGGTGGTTTGCTCTACAATAACCGCCCCCATTACGTTGCCTTCAATAAAAATAGGGTAGGCAGCGGAAAGTACTATGGCTTTGTTATCGGGTGACAAACGCCATAGTGAATCGGGTTGGCCTTTCAGCGCAGTGCCTAAATCCTGCCCTACCAATGCATAAGCATCGTCTAGCTCGTCAATAAAGTCGGCAGGTGGCCGCGTAAGAATCTGATAATAAAGTGGAAGTAACCACTCACTCTCAACCCAGTGCCAAATTGCATTTGAAGAGGTTTCTTTTTCATCTACTTCAATGCCTGTGGCCGATTGAATGTCACCAGCGCGGGCGAGTACCCGCTTGTGCTTATCTACAACCCAAACCCGTGAATCGGCATATTTTAAACCTGCCAAAATGCGCTCAATTTCAGGGGAAGGAGTGATAACAGTACCTAATTCAGCGAGCTCTTTTGTATTCGCCGTACCTAACGCGTACTGCTTCAATCGACTTGCCCTGTCGTCCACATCGACAATTGAAAATGCTAAGCCGCCTGTGGTCATTGATAGCGGAAAGCGCAGTTCAATGTTGTAGCCCGTGGCAGTCTCTTGCCATCGGCCTTGAATAGAGAGCGCGTTCTCTACCGCCCGAGTTGTCGTTGTGTTATCTGCGAGCTTGTACGCATTTACCCAGCCACTTTCATAAGGAGCGACAACATACCTTGCTAATTCTCCCTGTGGAGTTTCCATGCCCACAAGTAAGTGGTCGCCAGTCTCCACGCTTAAACTATTGGGTTGCCGCCACAGCAGTACGTCATCACTGACTTCAAACATGGCATACAGAAATTGACCGTAGCGCCCCACCATATGCTTGAACGATAAGCTGGTAGGTTCTCCCGCGTAGCCATTGTAGTACTCAATAACTTCGCCACTGCCATACTCACTCATTAACTCGCTGACTTGCTGCCAGTCGTTAAGTTCGCCATCCAGTCGAATGGGGGACGGGATAGGTGGCGCGTAAAGATCTGTTCCAGGGCGCACGTCTTGAAGATACGCCGATTGGCTATCAAATAAAGCGGGACGCTCATGAAGCGCAGTGGCAACGGCTCGCGCCGTGCCAATCATGGTTTGTTCCTGACCGTTTCGCAGATACTGCTCAAGCTCCCACACGTAGTTATAACCTAAGTAGGGGATGGTGAATAAGAACAGCGACAGCACCATAAGCTGAAGGCGTATTGAAAAGCGAAATCCCATGTTTTTAGTCGGTTGCCCTTATCTTTTAATCAGATGAAACGCGGTCTTAGTCGAAAGCCAGCTACAGTTGCCAGCGATATCCCATGCCGTACACGGTGTCGATATGATCGAAGTTTGGGTCAAGCTGCACAAACTTTTTACGCATACGTTTGATATGCGAGGTAATGGTGGTGTCGTCTACTACCATTCTGGACTCATCCATTAGCTGTTGGCGGCTTTTCACATGACCTGGGCGCTTAATGAGTGCATGCAGCATCCAAAACTCTGTTACCGTTAATAGAACGGGCTGGTTCTGCCAGCTTACCGTCATTCTGGACACGTCTACTTTTAAGTCGCCAACTTTTAGTTCATCTTTTTGCTCTGTTGGGGCGGCAAGTAAATCTGTACGCCTGAACAAGGCGGCAATTCGCGCAAGCAGGTGAGCCATGCTGATATCTTTAGTCAGGTAATCGTCCGCGCCCATTCTAAGGCCACTGATAGTATCTACGTCGTTATCTCGTGCAGTAAAGAAGATGATAGGTAGGGTTTGCGATAGGCCTCGCAGTTGCTGACACAGCATAAAGCCCCCCTCAATTTCATCTTTCAAACCAATATCGATAATGGCTAAGTCGGGTAAGGTGTGGTTAAACGCTTCAGCAGCAGAAGGCCTGTCCTCATAGGCATTCACGCTATAGCCCTGCGCTTTAAGCGCCATAATGTAATTTTCGCGAATGGCCGCGTCATCTTCCACTAATGCAATTGTCTTTGGCATACATTAACCCGCAAATATAATTCTGATAGAGCGCACACTATACCTATGAATGACAGCTATTGCCTAAGTTCGGCATAAAATCCTCAAGCCTGCCTCATTTACGCCATATTTGAGGGGCTTATCGTGAACTTTATCTTTGGCGGCAGCCCCACACAACGTCCCGAAGCGCGGATTAATAAAACGCTTGGCGTGCAGCTTCACGTGCTAAATCTACAGGAAAGCTAAATCACCACCACATTTCCACAATTACGCGCTTTTTTTGCCATGAATAACGGGTTTAATAGTATTTGTCCGTCGAGTTTAGTGCACTGCTTTTTTTAAGTGCCAAGCAAGATAGACGGATTGCACTGTAGAAGCCTCTTCAAAGACTAGGAGAGGGGAAACAGTGCCGTGGAAGCGGTAAGGCTGAACTTCTACGTAAAAGTCTTAATTATCTATTCAGACTGGTATTAAGCTACCCTTTGCGCTGCGTACTACCCCAACGGTACGCGGCGCTTTTTTATTGGGGTTGAAAAAAGGCGTTTTCGCTCTCATTTAGAAGACGAAAGCTTAAACTGTTTAAAGCAACCACTAAACGCGAGTGTATTCATTTAATAGCATGAACTAGGTTACACTTCGTTGGTTGTAAGTTGTTAGCGACAGATAACTGCATCTCACTAAAGTTAATTAGGGCGTGCTGACCTTTGGTTTGCATCAAAGGTCAATACGTCTTAGTGATCACACTCTCACTACGGGCAAATCATGAAAGCGTTGGACATTAAAGGGTTAACCAAAACCTACAAAGGTGGCGTACAGGCACTAAAAGGCGTCGACCTTACAGTACAAGAAGGAGACTTCTTTGCATTACTTGGCCCAAATGGGGCGGGTAAATCTACCACTATTGGTATTATCAGTTCACTTGTAAACCAAACTAATGGCAGTGTGTCGGTGTTTGGTTATGACCTCACAACGCAAAAAGAGCAAGCCAAAGCCTGCATTGGTCTGGTGCCACAAGAGTTCAATTTCAACCAATTTGAAACTGTACTGCAAATTGTATTGAATCAGGCAGGTTACTACGGCGTACCGCGCAGTATTGCGAAAGAGCGTGCTAAAAAATACCTTGCTCAGCTCGACCTGTGGGAAAAACGCGATGCCCGCGCGCGTGAGCTATCGGGTGGTATGAAGCGAAGACTGATGATTGCTCGAGCACTCATGCATGAGCCGAAATTGCTTATTTTAGATGAGCCAACCGCGGGCGTAGATATTGAAATTCGCCGCTCAATGTGGGGCTTCTTAGAAGAGATTAATCGTCAGGGGATCACGATTATCCTCACTACCCACTATCTTGAAGAAGCAGAAATGCTGTGTCGCAATATCGCCATTATTAACAAGGGCACCATTGTCGAGAACACCAGCATGAAAGCTTTATTGTCTAAATTAAGCCTAGAAACCTTTGTGTTGGATATCAAAATACCAGAGGGCATGACGACGACAGATGACCTACTAACGGGCTTTGAACACCGTTTGATTGACGACCATACCCTTGAAGTTGATGTTGAGAAAACGGAAGGATTGAACCCGGTTTTCACCCAGCTAAGTGAAAAGGGCATTCAAGTAATGAGCATGCGCAATAAATCAAATCGCCTTGAAGAGCTATTTGTGCGTTTAGTTGAATCAGCGAAGCAAGCTGGCTAAACCCACAGCAGGTAAAGGTGAAAAACATGAAAACTGAAAGTACACAAATGAATACAGAAGAAAACGTGGGTTGGTTTAAGCAAAACTATGTGGCGCTAACCACTATTTGGATAAAAGAATGTACGCGCTTTTTGCGCATATGGGTACAAACCCTTGTGCCGCCAGCTATTACAATGAGTTTGTACTTCGTGATATTCGGTAGCCTCATCGGCAACCGTATTGGCGAAATGGGCGGCTTTACTTACATGGAGTTTATTGTGCCCGGCCTTATTATGATGTCGGTGATCACAAACTCCTACGCCAACGTGTCCTCTTCATTTTTTAGTGCTAAATTTCAGCGCAATATTGAAGAGCTGTTGGTGTCACCAGTACCCACTTCGGTCATCATTCTCGGGTATGTGGGCGGCGGCGTGGCCCGCGCCATACTGATAGGTATTATCGTTACCTTAGTGTCGCTGTTTTTCGTTGATGTTCAAATACACAATTTGGGCATTATTGCGCTCACGTTGTTACTCACTTCTACCTTGTTTGCGACTGCGGGTTTAATTAATGCGGTATTTGCGAAGACCTTTGATGATATTAGCGTGGTTCCAACGTTTGTATTAACACCGTTAACTTACTTAGGTGGTGTGTTTTATTCACTTACCCTATTGCCTGAATTCTGGCAGTGGGTGAGTAAGGCGAACCCTGTTGTGTATATGGTCAACGGGTTTCGTTATGGGTTCTTAGGGGTCTCTGACGTAAATGTAACCTTGTCGCTTGCCTTGTTAGTGGGCTTTAATGCACTGCTATTTGGTGTGGCGTACTACCTACTTAAAACGGGTAAAGGTATTCGTAGCTAATGGCCAGCGGTAATTCTAGAGAAATCACAACATCGCAGGTAGGTATTCACGATAAGTTAGACGACTTAGTGAAAAAGTACCAAGCGAGTGAAAATAAGCGACCGATTAGCGACCATACACAAGCCGCGTTTGATGATGTCAGCGCGTGGCTTGATGGCTTTAGCGGCGAGATCATTTTAGATTCATGCTGCGGCGTTGGCGAAAGTACGGCGAATATTGCAAGAGCAAACCCCGATGCGCGTGTTATCGGTATCGATAAGTCGGAGCTGCGGGTGGATAAACACGAGCATTACAGTGCACAGCAAGATAACTATCGGGTCATTCGTGCCGATGTGAACGACTTTTGGCGCTTAGTAAAGCAGTCTAGTTGGAACGTGACTCAGCACTTTCTGCTGTATCCCAACCCCTATCCTAAAAAGACGCAGGTTCAAAAGCGCTGGCACGGTAGTGCGGCCATGGTGGACCTGATGGCGATCACACCTAATATTGAGGTGCGTAGCAACTGGCTTATTTATCTAATGGAATTTGCGCAAGCGGCTAAACATTACGGCATGGTATCTGATTTATCTGAAGTTACTGGCGATGATCACATGACGCCGTTTGAGCGAAAGTACCGAGGGAGCGGTCAATCGTGCTGGCAGCTTAACTGCCGTAGCGAAGAAGGCTGAGTCTGCTATAGCAGCAAGAAATACTGAAAGCTGATAAAAGTGGGGTGAGATGAAAATCTCGCCCCGTTTGTTATTCAAATTCGTATAATTCGCTTGTTAATGGCGCGCAGTGGCACTTCGCACATTCGCCATGGGCGGACTAAACACATATCCCTGTGCATAACGAATGGGCAGGCGTTTTACGCGTTCTAGATGCGCCTCATCTTCTACGTGCTCGGCAATAGTGCTTACTCCATGGCGTTCACATAGCGACAGCAGATAGTCTACATATTCCCTCACTGCCTCTTGTTCGTCATAGTGTTTAATTAGCCCGCCAGCGAGCTTAATCCCCCGAACCGGCAAGTTCATAAGCGCTCGTATGTTACCTGGGCATGATCCAACGTTGTCGATGAAAACGCCCAGCCCCACATGCATGCTTTTTTCGATAAATGCGGTAAGGCTTTTCGGATTGGATAGGGCAGTAGAAGCACTCACTTCTATACTTACACGCTCCGGCGTGGGATAGCTTGCTAAATGGGTGATGAGGGTATTAGTAAGCTCTACATTGTGAAGGTCATTGGCAGTTATATTGATGTTCCAAGGGATATTAACGTCGTGAAAATAGCTGGCACATTGCACAAACATGCTCGCTGCAAGCGTATTTACGTGTTGTTCGCGCTCTATAAGGTAGAGAAATTCGCTAGGTAAAAAAGTCTTATCACCTCGGGTTATCAAGCGTGCCAGGCACTCGTAGCGCCATACTCCTTGGCTTTGTAAGTCAACGATGGGTTGAAAATAAGGCACGATATCATCGATAGAGAAATCCTCGGAAATTTCACGAATGGGCATAAACAGACCCCCTTGCTTTGAAGCAGTACTTTATCGCAGCGATGAATGCTTGAATGTGAGTTCAATGGCTACTTAGGCTCGCAATTAGAAGATGGAAAACCAATACGAGAGACTCGTGTTGGTACTATTCATAAATTAAATATAGTAGAGACTGATAAAATTTGCGGTACAAAATTCGGGGGAATTCGTTTAAATACGTGTGCAGAGTTATCCGCTTCATAAGTTTTTTGCATGTAATAAAACGTTAATAGTCGCTTAAATGCCGTGCGCTAACCCTTGGCGAGCATTGCAATCTGATGTAAAGTGCGACACCCTGAAAGTATTGTGATAAGTTTTCAGGTTTGGCAACGAATGGACCGCGTCAACGCGCATTAGCCCAGCCGATGTACCGTTAAGGGATATGTTGGATAAATAGCTGCACCAGTCGCAAAGTAATTGTGTCGAATGCTATTTGGCTAAAAGGAAAAGTAAGTGTCAGGCCGGTGTCCTACAAAACCGCCTGTTGATTTCGCCCAATAAATGTAAGCGAAATGTGTGATTGTTTTAAGTATGAGGTGTGTTGAGTGGGTGAAGCGCAAGTTAGTTTAGAGCACCTGTTTAGGGTCTTTACCAAGCCTGAGCACAAAGACTCAAAGCTGGCTCAAATAGAGCAGCATTTATCTGACAATATCTTAGATTTTTTGTCGCAGCACGTAGTGACAAAAAAGACGTCGTTAGAAGAAATTGAAAAAGACTTTTCAGACTCCAAGGTGCCTGAGTCACCCGAGTTTGTGTCTACTCATGCTGAAAGCTTGTTAGATAAGCTTGTTGCGCATTCAGTTAATACTTACTCGCCTACCTTTATTGGTCACATGACCTCAGCGTTGCCCTATTTTCACCTGCCGCTTTCTAAGTTAATGGTCGGGCTTAACCAGAACTTGGTTAAAATAGAAACGTCTAAAGCTTTCACGCCGCTAGAACGTCAAGTATTGGGTATGATGCACAACCTTGTGTACGATCAGCCTCAAAGCTTTTACGACAACCATCTACACAGTGCGGCCCATTCTTTGGGGGCATTTTGTTCTGGCGGAACCATTGCCAACATCACTGCCTTATGGGTGGCTCGCAACAAACTACTAGGCCCACAAAAAGGGTTTTCTGGCGTGGCAAAAGCAGGTCTTGCCGCTGCCTATCGTCACTACGACATTAACAATTTAGGCGTGATGTGCAGTAAGCGTGGGCATTACTCGCTGTCAAAGGCAGTGGATGTATTGGGGTTAGGCCGCGAACAATTATTAACTGTGCCCGCGCCAAAGCAAACCCTAGATCCAGCAAAAGCCCTTCGCATTGGCAAACGTTATCAAGAGGAAGGCAATAAGCTTCTTGCTATCGTTGGGGTAGGCGGCACCACCGAAACAGGGCACGTAGACCCACTAGACGAGCTTGCTGACGTAGCCAAAGAGTTAGGCTGCTGGTTCCATGTAGACGCAGCCTGGGGCGGCGCTACGCTGTTCTCGGCGCGCTATCGCGACAGATTAAAGGGAATAGAGCGAGCAGACTCTGTCACTATTGATGCACATAAGCAAATGTACGTGCCAATGGGCGCAGGAATGGCGCTTTTCAAAGACCCACAAAATGCCAATGCGGTAAGACATCACGCGCAATATATTTTGCGTGCAGGCTCTAAAGACTTAGGTGCTACCACGCTGGAAGGCTCCCGAAACGGTATGGCCATGATGGTGTACTCGGCGCTGCATATATTCGGTCGCAAAGGGTACGAGCTACTTATTGATCGCAGCATTGATAAAGCCAAAGACTTTGCGCAGATGATTGATAAAGCCCAAGACTTTGAATTGACGACCACACCTATTCTATCACTGTTGACCTATCGCGTTTGTCCCGCTGAAGTGCAGGAAAAGCTGAAGCATGTGAATGCTAAAACCCGCAACGCTATTAATGAGAAGGTTGACGCCCTTGTTGTTGCGGTACAAAAGCAGCAGCGTGAAGCAGGTAAGTCTTTTGTGTCTCGTACTCGCCTGGAAGCGCCTGATTACCCTTCCCAGTGTATTACCGTGTTTCGCGTAGTGTTAGCGAATCCGCTTACTAGCCATAACGACTTGGCCGCAATTTTGGCTGAGCAACACTTAATTGCGAAAGAGACTCAGGCTTGGAAAGAGCTAATGGATTTCGTTCGCGAAACAGAAACCGTTGCGTCTTAACCGCCGACTTTAACAGCAACATATAAAAAACGCCCGATACAGGCTCTGTTTAGGAGTCATGCATCGGGCGTTTTCTTTTGTAGTTCGAGACTATCCGCGAGGATTGGTATTACGCTTAATCTCGCGTAATTTGCATATTATCAATTAAGCGTGTCTTACCCATAAACATAGCAACAAGCAGAACTAATTCTTTGTCGCTATCGTTAGCTGGTTCAAAGGTGGCGGCGTTAACTACCTGACAGTAGTCTTTCTTAAAGCCTTTTGCTTCAAGGTTACTGACCATGGCATTTTCAAGCTGAACAAAGTCGGTGTTACCACTTTCTATGCCCGCTTTTAAGCGCTGCATTTCTGCAAAAATAGCACTCGCCGTCGCTTTTTCAGTGTCTGTCAGGTAGCCATTTCTAGAGCTCATTGCTAGGCCTGACGTCTCGCGTTCAGTAGAAACCCCGTGAACCTTCACTGCCATTGATAAATCGCGAGCTAACGCGCGAATAACTTGTAGCTGCTGGAAGTCTTTTTCACCAAAAAACGCATCGTCGGGCTGTACCATGTTGAAAAGCTTGGTCACCACGGTAGCGACGCCGCGAAAATGGCCAGGGCGACTGGCGCCACAGTGCGAGTCTGAAATACCGGGCACTTCAACGAACGTCTGCGCATCCAGACCTGCCGGATACATTTCCGCTACGCTAGGTAAAAACACCGCGTCTGCACCCACAGAAATAAGCTTAGCTTTATCTTCTTCGATAGTGCGTGGATACGCGTCTAAATCTTCGTTCGCACCAAATTGCATGGGGTTAACAAAAATGCTAACCACCACTTTGTCGTTGTGCGCTTTCGCTTTTTTAACTAGTTTGAGATGACCATCGTGCAGGTTGCCCATAGTGGGTACAAAACCTACGGTTTCACCATTACGTCGCCATGCGTTCACCGTGCTGCGTAATGCTGAAATACTATCAACCACCTTCATAATTTACCTCGTTACTCGAAGCTGTGTTCAGCCGATGGGAACGCACCGCTTTGCACATCTTCAATATATTTTGATACGGCTTTGCGCATATCGCCGGTTTCTACAAGGTAGTTCTTTGAGAACTTCGGCATATAGTTTGCGCTGATGCCAAACATGTCGTGCATCACCAGAATTTGACCGTCGGTATCTTTGCCTGCGCCTATACCGATAACCGGTATGGTTAGGGCTTCGCTAACCGCTTTGCCTAGCGATGAAGGCACGCACTCAAGCACTAATAACTGAATACCGGCTTCTTCCAACGCTTTCGCTTCGCTAAGCAGTTTTTCAGCCTGGCTCGCTTCGCGGCCTTGTACTTTAAAACCACCGAATACGTGCACTGACTGAGGCGTTAAGCCTAAATGGCCACACACAGGGACGCCGCGCAGGTTTAAGCCTTTGATGGTGTCGCACAACCAGCTTCCACCTTCCATCTTAACCATACTTGCACCTGCAGCCATAAGCTTTGCTGCATTGGCGTAGGTTTGCTCAGGAGTGGCGTAAGACATAAACGGCATATCGGCTAATACGAAGGCGCGTTCAGTGCCGCGACGCACACTTTTCGTGTGGTAGGCAATGTCATCGATGGTTACCGGTAGGGTGTCGTCTTCACCTTGAAGGACCATGCCTAAAGAGTCGCCAATAAGAAGGGCGTCAACGCCTTGTTCGTCGAACATTTTGGCGAAGCTGGCGTCGTAAGCGGTTAAAGAGGTGATCTTTTCCCCGGCCTGCTTTTTCTTAAGCAAGCCCGATACAGTTACTTTCTTCATGACATGTCTCAGATTGATATTGTTGGTATCGTGTGGCGAACTATACGGATTTTGCCGCTAATTGGAAGAGCGCAGGCGACGAAGTCCATCCAGCGAGCAGTTAGCGACCCATGCCGAGATGGGTTTGCCATCGTGCATAACCATATTGGGCGCAATTTCAAACAGCGGCACCATAACGAACTCGCGTTCTGCCATGCCGTAATGGGGAATGATTAAGTCTGCGGTGTCGATAGTTTCGCTGCCGTACAACAAAATATCCAAATCCAACGTGCGTGGTCCCCAGCGCTCACCTTTGCGCTCACGGCCTTCTTCCAGCTCTATGCGTTGCAGCTGCTTCAATAAGCCGTGGGGCTTTAACGAGGTCTCAATTAAGCACACCGCGTTAATATAGTCAGGTTGGTCTTGCGGCCCCATCGGTTTACTGGAATAAAGTGAAGAGGTTTTAAGTACGCGGGTGTCTTCTATTTGACCTATCGCATCAAACGCGCGCTGGGCTTTTCCCTGGCTATCGCCGAGGTTGCTACCTACACCAATGTACACGTGCTCTTTATGCATCAGGACCTCGCTTCGCTGGTTTACGCTTGCGCTTACGCGGGGCACCTTTTGCGCCGCCTTCGCTTTTGCGAAGGGCGTTAAGCATGCCTTTCTGCTTACCGTTGTCAGCGTGCTGGAAGTGCGTCCACCACTGAGCTAGCTCTAATAGATCGCCACCTTCAATTTGGCCTCGGGCAAGCAAAAAGTCATAGCCTGCTCTAAATTTAGGGTGCGTAAGCAATTGGAAAGCGCGACGGCCAAAGCGCTTAGGTAGACGTTGCTGTAAAATCCAGATGTCCCGAACCACGGTAGAGAAGCGTTTAGGGATCATAATACGTTGTGTTTGACGTGCGATGACCTCGCCTGACGCAATATTAAATGCATCATGAGCATTTAAGCCAGACTCGCTTTGTAAGCGTTGTGACTCTTCTTCAACCGGATACCAGAGTAGTGCGGCATAAAGGAACGCTGGCGTAACACGCTGGTCGCTATTAATGCGCTCGTCGGTATTGGCAAGTACACGACGTACAAACTGCATTTCACGGCTGTTTTCATCTTTCAAAAACGGCGTTAGCTGAGGGAACAATGGCTCGATTAAGCCGTATTCGTGCAGCATTAAGAAGGTTTCTTCTCCCTTACCCGATAAAAACAGTTTAAGGGTTTCTTCAAACAAGCGCGCTGGTGGAATGTTCTGTAAAAGGTTGGCCAGAGATTTTATCGGTGCAGCGGTTTTTGCTTCAATGCGCATGCCAAGCTTAACGGCAAAGCGCACCGCACGTAGCATGCGTACCGGATCTTCACGGTAGCGTGTTTCCGGGTCGCCAATAAGCTCAACTTCTCGTTTTTCTATGGCGGCTAAGCCATTAGCAAAGTCTTTTACCGTAAAGTCTGCCACGCTGTAATACATGGCGTTAAAGGTAAAGTCACGGCGTTCAGCATCTTCTTCAATGGTGCCAAATACGTTATCGCGTACTAATTGACCGTGAGCGTCGCGCTTTGCGATAGCCTTGCCCTTGGGAAGGTTTTCGTCTTCGTCTGACTCTTGGTGGTGCCCGCGGAACGTGGCTACTTCAATGATTTCACGGCCAAACACAATATGGGCCAAACGAAAGCGCCTGCCGATAAGGCGGCAATTTCTGAACAAGCCTTTAATTTGTTCAGGTGTGGCGTTCGTCACCACGTCGAAATCTTTTGGTTCGTGACCCATCAAAATGTCGCGTACACAGCCTCCTACCAAATAGGATTCGAAGCCAGCTCCATTAAGGCGATACATTACTTTCAATGCATTTGCGCTTACGTCTTCGCGAGATATACCGTGTTCTCCACGGGTCATAGTCCTTGGCTTTAAAGCGTTAGGAGACGAACTCTCTTTTGAAAAAGCGCGCTTAACAGATTTAAAAACACGATGAATGATGATGGTATCTCCGCAGACTATAAAGGTTCGCTATAATAAGTGGATTCATGCTGTGGAACAATAATTTCGGGTGTTTTCACTACTTTTTTCCTATTCCACATTGAAATAGCCGTCTTAAGCGCCGAATCAATATCACCAAATTCTGACGCATTTGGAAAGGAAAAGCCTAAAAAGTGCATCACACGCACGAGATTATCTAAAGCTGATTCGTTTTTAACTGGCGCTGCACGGTTTTGTTTACTTAGTTTTCTGCCTGGTGCCACGGCAGCGACCGGCACGTGACCGTATTCAGGAGTAGAATAGCCCAGCGTGTGATATACGGCGCGCTGTAAAGGCGTGACATCAATTAAATCACACCCTCTAATGACATGGTTAACTTGCTGAAATACGTCATCTAAAATCACGACAAGGTTATACGAAAATAAGCCGTCTCGACGTTTCAGCACTACGTCTTCGGCTATTAAATCAGAGCTTGAATTAGAGGGCATAACTTTGCCCATAAGCACGTCATCAAAGGCTTCAAGTTGAGTATCTACTTTTAAACGAACTGCACAGTCCTGTGTGTTGGAGTGTACTGGCTCAGTCCGACAGTAGCCGTTATAAACACCGCCCATGGCTTTAATTTGCTTACGTGTGCAGGTACAAAAATAGGCTTTTTGTTGTGTAAGTAAGTCATCGAGAACCCCTTGATAACGGGCATGTTGTTGGCTTTGATAGATGACGTCGCCGTCCCAATACAGGCCGTGGGCTTCTAGGGTAGTGAGTATGTCTTTATCTACACCTTTAATACAGCGCGGCTCGTCTATATCTTCCATACGTAGCAGCCATTTTCCGTTATGGCTTTTGGCATCTAGGTAGCTGGCAACAGCGGTAACTAACGAACCGAAGTGAAGTTGGCCGGATGGAGAGGGAGCAAAGCGCCCTACATAGTGGTTATGCATAATAAAGGCTTAACAAAAAGCCCCATCTTTTCGGGATGAGGCTTTCTATATCAACGTAATCGAGGCTAGTAACTTAACCTTGAAGTTGTTTTTCTTTAATTTCAGCCATGGTCTTACAGTCGATACATAAATCTGCTGTAGGACGAGCTTCTAAGCGACGAATACCAATTTCGATACCACACTGGTCACAGAAGCCGAAATCGTCTTCTTCAATTCGCTTAAGCGTTTTTTCAATTTTCTTTATTAGCTTACGCTCACGGTCACGTGTACGTAACTCAAGGCTGAACTCTTCTTCTTGAGCTGCACGGTCTACAGGATCAGGGAAGTTTGCTGCTTCATCCTTCATGTGCGTTACTGTACGGTCAACTTCTTCACGAAGTTGGTTGCGCCATGCTTTAAGCAATAGACGGAAGTGCTCCATTTGGGGCTCGCCCATGTACTCTTCGTCAGCTTTTGGCTCGTACGGCTGTAAACCTGCCAGCGCTAATAGTCCTAGGGATTTTGTTTCTTTTCCTGTTGGCATCTGCCACATCTCCTACACTACGACATCCATCTTGTCCTGATTGGACCGATATCTATATCAGACTCGACAACTTCAGGCAATCAATCGTGTCTATGTAATTATTATGCTGGTGTATTGCTTTCATAAATTAGCCAGGTGTTTTTTCATTTAGCCCACTGGCTACCAGCAAACGCATTAGTGCGTTCTCCCACTAAAACAAGGCGCAAATATGAAGGCGAAATGAAAAAAATCAACCTATTTTTTATAAAATCAAAGGGAGTGTTTGATTTAATAGGATTTTTTGTTCCTCTATTATACAGCTTGCCGCCAAAACCGTTACGCCAGCGTTTGCGGCAATCTTTACGCTTTCTGCATAAGTTGGATCAATATGCTCGGCCACTTGTACACTTTCGATGGCGGTGTGTTGTACGCAGAATAATAGATTGGTTTTTATACCACTGTCAGATAAACGAGCAAGTTCTAAACAGTGCTTCGCGCCGCGTTGCGTGACTGCGTCGGGGAAGAACCCTTTGTTTTCATCTGCTAAGGTGACGGATTTAACTTCCATATACTCAGTAACACTCTGATGTTCGGCATTTTTTCGAGTTAATGCAAAGTCGAACCGGCTATTGGCGGTTGGCGGTGTTACTTCTGCTTTCCAATCTGTGATGTCTGAAAATTCGCTTAGCACCTTGTTATCTAGCGCTTCCGCCACCAGTTTATTAGCATTGTGCGTATTAATGCCGATGAAGTGACCATCAAATGTTTGGGCTAGCTCCCATGTATACTTGAGTTTTCGATTAGGGTTGGTGGACTCACTTAAAAAGACAGTGTATCCAGGAACAGCGCAGCCAGTCATAGCGCCAGTATTTGGGCAATGTGCAGTTACAATAGTGCCGTCGTCTAACTCAACATCGGCAAGAAATCGCTTGTACCTTTTTATAAGGGTGCCGCGTAATAAGGAAGGTGAAAACTTCATGTGACGCCTTTTTTAGAATGTAGGTGAAAACACGTTAGTGTGTTTCGCTAATTGATATGTGTGCTTTTGAACGAGCACGTATAGCGTATGCGCTTAGCGAACAAAGCGTATGTGGTAGCGAACAACAAGCGCAGTAAACAAGGCGCCAAAGAGTAACAAACATTTGTGCAAGCGCAAAAAGCGCTTTGCAATAATATAACGATGTAATAAGGAATAAAACGCGATGGCAGAATTTACCGTTAGCCTTTCTAGAAACAGTGCTGAAGCAGTGTGGGGCGAGAGTGCTAAGCTTTCTTTCAATGAATCAGGTGCAGTTATTCACCTGCCTGACGACAAGCTTAATGAGCGTTTAATTCAGCAAGCGGCAAGAAAGCTAGATGGCTTAAGCCTGCCAGCAGTCACGCTAAGCGGTGATTGGCACAAAGAGCAGCAGTGGGCTTTTGCACTTAGCTTCACGCGTGCCCGCAAACCAGCGTCAATAAAATGGGCCGAAACGGCTGACAAAGAAGCGCTAGAGCAAGAATATGCGGCGTTACTATTTACCCGTCAGCTGGTAAACGAAACACCTGAAGACTTAAGCCCTGAAACCTTAGCAACCCGAGCAGCACAGTGGCTTAAGTCACTGGGTGGTGACAAGGTAACCTACTCAATGACGGTAGGTGAAGATCTTAAAGAGCAGGGCTGGATTGGCATTTATAATGTGGGCCGCGGTAGTGAACGTCCGCCTGCAATGCTGGTACTTGATTACAACCCAACAGGTAATACGGGTGCGCCAGTTGATGCCGTGCTAGTTGGAAAAGGCATCACCTTCGACAGTGGTGGCTACAGCATTAAATCAAGCGAAGGCATGTTAGATATGAAATGTGACATGGGCGGCGCAGCGACGGTAACAGGGGCATTAGGGCTATCTATTTCTCAAGGCAGTGAAAAGCGTATTCAGCTTATTTTGTGCTGTGCCGAAAACCTTATTAGCGGTCACGCTTATAAGTTAGGTGATGTGCTTACCTATAAAAATGGGGTAACCGTTGAAGTGGTTAATACCGATGCTGAAGGACGTTTAGTGTTGGCTGATGGCCTTATGGCGGCAACAGAGACGGGCGCACCGCTGATTATTGATGCAGCAACACTAACCGGTGCTGCAGTGGTTGCACTGGGTTCTGATTACCATGGCGTATTCTCGTTAGATGATAATGCCCGCGAACAAATGCTTAAAGCAGCAAAGGCAGAAAACGAACGTTTTTGGCCGCTACCACTTGAAGATTTCCACGCAGAGCGCTGTCCATCGGCGTTCGCAGATACAGCAAACAGTCGCCCGATGAAAGGTGGCGGTGGTGGCGGTGCATCAAACGCTGCGGGCTTCTTATCACGCTTTGTTAAGCCAGAAGGCTGGGTACATTTGGATTTAGCCGCTGCTTACCATGGCGGGGCAACATCTGAAATGCCGGTAGGGGCAACAGCGAAAGGTATTCGCTCAATTGCGAGAATGCTGAAAGACTTCAGTGCATAAATAAAATAGCGTTCGACGCCTCCAATGGCTGTCGAACGCTACTCTACTCTATTTTTAAACGTCGCACGTTGTGCCACGTGGATGAGTAGAAGCAAAGCGAATAGCGTTACTTGAACTAACGTCGCTTCGCGCAAAAAAATAAAAAGGGCGTGACTTTGCAAAAAATCACGCCCTTTTTCTGTAAATTAGATCCCGCCTAAACGCTCGGCTAGCGTTTTATAGCGTTCAACGTCGCCACTGTCGAAAAGTGGGTTACCGTCGGTGTCTTTATCTTTCGAAACCAAAAGGCTTTCACGCTCAAGGCGCTCTACGCGCACTTCTTGTACGCCAAGAAAAGCAGCCACTTCTTTAACAGTCATCAAACTCATTGCAATATTTCCTATTTTTGGTTGTTCTTATTGAGGATTAACAGGTTCCAACGCCGAACAATGCGCAGAACAAAACGTTAAACAAAATGATGTTACCCACTATTACATCAAAAGCTCTGGAGATAAGACATTATCCAAAAGGTGTAGAAAAAGCCAATTGGGCTGTTTGAATTCTGACCGTGAATAAGGCGAAAACACCGCTTAGAAATGACAAACACTTCTCCCTACGCTTTAGTAAAGCGCACTTTCGTTATTTTTCGAGTATTTTTTGCAGGCTCTAGATAAATGAAAAACAATCATGCCTTAAAAGGTGTTTTTAACTAAGTCAGCTTGGTTTACCATTGCGCGCCTAAAACGACCATCTGTAAGAACTTTGAGTTATACTCAATGGTTTACGCGCAAACGGGCTTAGCCTCACAACCGGAGACAGTAAAAAAATGGATACTTGGTCTGCTGCCATCATGCTCTTTTTGATCATGGATCCCTTAGGTAACCTCCCTGTGTTCATGTCGGTACTCAAATCGATAGAACCAAAGCGTCGTCAAGTCATCCTAATTCGAGAATTATTATTTGCTCTTGGCATCCTGTTTCTCTTTTTGTTCAGTGGCCAATCGGTTCTCAATTTTCTGAACGTGGAACAAGAGACAGTAAGTATCGCTGGGGGAATTATTCTGTTCCTTATTGCGCTTAAAATGATTTTTCCATCATCTGGCAACCCCAGTGGATTAGCTGTAGGTGAAGAACCTTTTCTAGTACCTCTAGCTATTCCTATGATAGCGGGCCCTTCAACGCTGGCTGCGCTTATTCTTCTTGCCAACCAAGCGCCAGACAGAATGGCTGACTGGTCGATTGCGCTTGCGGCTTCATGGTCGATAAGCGCAGTGATCTTACTATTTTCAAATGTGTTCCATAAAATTCTGGGGGAGCGCGGTCTAGTTGCGATGGAGCGATTAATGGGTATGATCCTAGTTATGATTGCTATCCAAATGTTGCTGGATGGCGTTACCCAATATTTCATGCATGCCACTGGAGCCCTTTAAATGGCAAAGCAAAAACTTAATACCTTTGGGCGCGTTCGCGCCTTGGAAGGCTGGAAAGCCGTTGCATTCGGTGCTGCATTACTTGAGCGTATGCTACCCAACTACACGCTTTTCTGTGAATTAACGGAAAGTGGTGATGCAAGCGCATTGCGCAACTGTTTGAATTTGGTGTGGGAAACGTTGAAATCACCCAAGAGCAAATTCAACATTGCGGTACAGCTTGAGAAAGTTGAAGTGGCTACACCTGATACCAGTGAGCATGACAACTATGGCGTTTATCCAGCAATTGATGCAGCTATTGGTCTAGCTGGTTTGCTAAATTTGATGGCAGGCGACGATCCGCAAGGCGCAGTGGTCATCAGCAAGTTATCGCAAGGCAGCGTAGAAGCCTATTTGCTAGAAAGCGAAGAAGCCGATGACGAGACTGTAAAAGGGCATCCGCTGATGGAGTTTGAAGTTGAGGTACAAAACGAATTGCTTGATTATGTAGAGCAAGCCAAATACCCAGCGAAAGCGGCAGACGAAATGAAGGCACTTGCCTTGGAAGCTGGAATCTCCAATATTGGTCTTGAGCTTTAATGACAATGCAACTTGATCTTGCTTAGGTAAAACGAGCAACAGATCCTTAGCTCTTATGCTCAATAAAAGCCGTGTACTTAGTTAAAGGTCACGGCTTATCTCTCCTCAATTGAGGCACTTCAATCGTTATCAATCAACATATCTCAATTAACATATAGCGCAGCGCGCTAGTTTGTTTGTCTTTAATAATTTGCCAATGGGCGGGGAGAGCGGGCGTTGTTAGCGCACTTTCGTGCTCTAAATACACCACGCTACCACTATGAACAAGTTTGTTATCTTCTAGCGCAGCCAGCGTAGGTGCTACCAATGATTTCGCAAAAGGCGGATCGACAAAAACAATATCGTAAGGCGCTTGGCTGATGCCTTTTAAAATACCTAGTGCGTCCCCTTGATGAACGGTTGCTGACGCCAGTTCATTTGCTTTTAATAAGGTAAGATTACTTTTAAGCTGGCTTGCTGCCTGTTTATCCAGCTCTATAAAATCACAATGTGCTGCATAGCGAGACAGAGCTTCTAAACCTAGTCCACCAGAACCCGCAAATACATCCAAGCAGCGTGCATCGTTTATGTACGGCATTAACCAGTTAAACAAGGTTTCTTTGTTTCTGTCTGTAGTTGGCCTTAACCCTTCTGCATTTAGTACGGGTAACTTTCTACCACGCCATTGGCCACCGATAATGCGTATTTGCCCAGGACTATTTGTGCTTTGGGTTTTCCCTGATTTTTTCCCTTTTTGGGATGAATAAGGTTTTTTTGCAGAAGATGGTGCCCGAGTAGGGCGAGAAACTCGCTTCATAGTGGCTGACAATGGTATCATGCGTTCATACATTAGGCGGCAAGTGTAGCCGAAATTGCTAAGAATTTATAAGGATTTGTCCTAACGATGTCGAAACTTTTTGGCTGGTTCAGTAAGAACAAAAAAGCAGATAAACAAAAAGCCCAAGCGGAAGAAGAAGCTCGCTTACAGGCAGAAGCTGAAGCGCAGGCGAAAGCTAAAGCGGAAGAAGAGGCCCGCGCAAAGGCGGAGGCTGAAGCGCAGGCGAAGGCGCAAGCGGAAGAAGACGCCCGCTTAAAGGCGGAGGCTGAAGCACAGGCGAAGGCGCAAGCGGAAGAAGAGGCCCGCGCAAAGGCGGAGGCTGAAGCGCAGGCGAAGGCGCAAGCGGAAGAAGCGCGCGCTAAGGCAGAAGCTGAAGCACAGGCGAAGGCTAAAGCTGAAGAAGAAGCGCGTGCAAAGGCAGAAGCTGAAGCACAGGCGAAAGCCCAAGCGGAAGAAGAAGCCCGCGCAAAGGCAGAGGCTGAAGCACAGGCGAAGGCGCAAGCGGAAGAAGAGGCTCGCGCTAAGGCAGAAGCTGAAGCGCAGGCGAAGGCTAAAGCGGAAGAAGAGGCCCGCGCAAAGGCAGAGGCTGAAGCGCAGGCGAAGGCGCAGGCGGAAGAAGAAGCGCGCGCAAAGGCAGAGGCTGAAGCGCAGGCGAGGGCGCAAGCGGAAGAAGAAGCGCGTGCAAAGGCAGAGGCTGAAGCACAGGCGAAGGCGCAAGCGGAAGAAGAGGCTCGCGCTAAAGCAGAAGCACAGGCTAAAGCCAAAGCCGAAGAAAAGCCTAAAGAGAAAAAGTCGTTATTTGCACGTTTAAAAGAAAGCCTATCTCGTACAAAAGAAAACCTAGGCAGTGGTATTGTTAGCCTGTTTAAAGGCAAAACCATCGATGACGAGTTGTATGAAGACCTTGAAACGCAGCTGTTAGTCGCTGACGTGGGCATGGATACTACGCAAAAAATCATCGATCACCTAACCGATAGTGCTTCTCGAAAAGATTTAAAAGATGCCGAAGCCTTGCTGGAGATCATGAAGCAGCAAATGTCTGGCATGTTGTCTCAAGTGAACCAGCCTCTGTCAGAAGTGATGCAGGCCCATGATTCCAGTGAAGGTCCGTTCGTTATCTTAATGGTTGGCGTAAATGGCGTAGGTAAAACCACGACTATTGGTAAGCTGGCTAAGCAGTTCCAGCAAGAAGGTAAGAAAGTGATGCTTGCTGCGGGTGATACCTTCAGAGCGGCGGCGGTTGAACAGCTTCAAGTATGGGGCGAACGCAACGATATTCCTGTAATAGCACAGCACACCGGCGCTGACAGTGCGTCTGTACTTTACGATGCACTAGAAGCAGCGAAGTCGCGCGGCACAGATATCCTTATTGCCGACACGGCAGGGCGCTTGCAAAATAAGAACAACTTGATGGAAGAGCTTAAGAAAGTGGTTCGCGTAATGAAGAAAATTAATCCGAATGCGCCTCATGAAGTTATGCTTACATTGGATGCAGGTACAGGGCAAAACGCCATTAGCCAAGCCAAGTTGTTTAATGAAGCCGTGGGCTTAACAGGCATCACGCTTACCAAGTTAGACGGTACAGCGAAAGGCGGCGTTATATTCTCTATTGCCGATAAGTTTAAAATTCCTATAAGGTATATAGGTGTTGGCGAAAGTATTGATGATTTACGCCAGTTTGATGGACAAGAATTTATTGATGCGTTGTTTAGCGAAATGGACACACCTGAAAGCTAAAACCAGCAAAGCGGTAGGGAAAAATAATGATAAAGTTTGAGCAGGTAAGCAAAACCTATCCGGGCGGACAACGTGCGCTAAGCAAGGTGAATTTTCATATTGCGCCGGGTGAAATGGCCTTTTTAACAGGGCATTCTGGCGCAGGAAAAAGCACGCTACTTAAACTTATCAGCCTAATGGAGCGCCCAACAGTAGGGCGCGTTCTTATTAATGGCCACGACCTTAACGCTATTACCCGTCGAGATATTGCCTATATACGCCGCGATATCGGCATGATCTTCCAAATTCACCAGCTGCTGATGGACAAGTCGGTTTTTGACAACGTGGCGTTACCGCTAGTCATTGAGGGTTACACCCACAAAGAAATTCGCAAGCGCGTAGAAGCTGCGCTTGAAATGGTAGGGCTAAGAGATAAAGCGCGTTGCCTGCCTATTACGTTGTCTGGTGGTGAGCAGCAGCGAGTGGGGATCGCGCGAGCAGTAGTAAATAAACCCCCGTTACTGCTGGCAGACGAACCGACCGGTAACCTCGACCCCAAGCTTTCCATGGAAATCATTCGCCTTTTTGAAGACTTCAATCAAGCGGGCGTGTCAGTACTTATTGCAACCCATGATTTAGGGCTGATTGCTCGCATGCGTTATCGCACGTTGACCCTCAAAAATGGTCAAATGATCACCGATGGCCTTACTGACGACCTTGATGGCACAAGTTCAGCCAGCAGTGAAGGAGACTGGTCATGAGCATTTTGTTTAAAGGACGTGCAAAAGGGGCGTCTTCTGCCAAAGTAGGCTTTGTCCAATCTATTGTGATGTTCTTTGTCAGCCATGTACGCCAAGCGCTGGCGAGTCTTGGAGAGCTGTGGCGTCAGCCGCTGGCATCTTTAATGACTATTGGGGTACTAGGCCTGAGTATTACGCTACCTAGTACGCTTTATATCATGGTGAAAAATACTGAGAAAATTACAGCAGGCTGGGATCAGGCGTCAGAAATATCTCTGTTTTTAAAGCCAGATATCAACGTGGCAAGTTCGCAACAGCTGGTGGCACGATTAAATAGCTGGTCTGAAATAGACAGCGTTGTTTATATTCCAGCGGATGATGCGCTTAAAGAATTTCAGCACTTGTCAGGGTTGGGCGATGCCATCGCCTATCTAGAGAAAAACCCACTGCCTGATGTAGTGCTAGTAACGCCAAACGAAAAACACGCGTCGCCGACGGCAGCGAAAGCACTGCTAGATAAACTGCGACAGCAGCGTGAAGTTGATATAGGTAAACTGGATATCGAATGGTTAGAGCGTTTATATGCCGTTATCGATATTGCCAGAGACTTGGTTACGCTAATAGGATTACTACTTTTCATCGCCGTTGTACTAATTATTGGTAACACCATTCGTCTGAATATTTTGAACAAGTATGACGAAATCGTAGTGATGAAGCTGGTTGGCGCAACCGATGCGTTTATCCATCGCCCGTTTTTATATACAGGCTTCTGGTATGGCCTATTGGGCGGACTAACGGCGTGGTTTGCCGTTATTATCATACTATGGTGGATGGATAGCAGCATCACTACGTTTGCCGCTATGTATCAGAAGGATTTCAACATTACCGGATTAACCGGTTCTGCATTGCTGACTATGCTGGGACTATCGGTGCTGCTCGGTTTACTGGGCTCACTTATCTCTGTGCAGCGTCATGTAAGGGAAATAGAGCCCAAGTAGTCGTAGACGTGAGTATACTTACACGCCTACAGTGCGAAATATATAAGTCACTGTATGACGTTATTGGCGGTAAGTAGGCGTGTTCTTAGTTTTGTACTTAAGCTATCGCACGGGGATAGTGTGAGGAGATAGCGCTGCGCACTCCATTGCCCCAAATGATGGCTTGGTTATACAGCATATGCAGCTGCTTCTGGTCAATATTAAGCACTTTAGCTTGTTTTATGACATTCATCCAAAGGGCGCTTTCAAAGGCGCGAACCAAAGTCATATAGCTGTTTATTTCTAAGTTCTTGCCAAGTAGTGCATCGTTAACCTCATCGGAAAGCGGCAGCTGCTTTACAATGTCTGTCATAGACTGATCAAGTAACCCTTCAAGAAGCGAAAATAAACCAACCAAAAAGGAGATGGGCGGATTATTTCTAAGACCTCTACGCTCAGCAAGTAAGTCGAAAAACTTAGCGCGAACTAACGACATATGAATGATTTCAAGAGGCTTTGTATCGCCTAAGTTCGTTAAACTTAACAAAGCGATGAATTTCTTAATCTCTACTTCACCCATGTAATTAAGCGCGTGCTTTAGTGATGTAATTTTGTAACGCTTATTAATAGTGGGGTTATTGATAAACTTCAGCAATAAGAAGCTTAAGGTGGCGTCTCGCTCTACAATTTGGCTGATACGGTCTATGTCAAAGTCGCTGCTAGAGCTTTCGCCCATCAAATCAACAATGTTCATTTTAGACGCTGGAAGCTGTCGTAGAATACGTGCTTCCGGTTGCGAGAAAAAATAACCCTGGAAGAAGTCGAAACCCAAATCTACGCACGTTGAAAAATTATCTTGTGTATCAACCTGTTCCGCCACTAATTGCACGTTCGCATCGTGATAGCGCGGAATGTGCTTTTCAATGGTTTCAAAGCGGGTTTTTGTCACATCGACTTTCACAATATCGATAAGAGGAAATATGTCGTGTTTTGAACCCACCATCATAGGGTCATCGATAGCTAGCTTAAAGCCAAGTTGCTTTATGTGCTGGCATGCTTCGAATAGGCCGCTGGTGTTGTCGGTTGGTTCAGCCAGTTCAACCACTACCGACTCAGGGTTCAGCGATGTAGGAAAGCGGGAAATAATTGTATCTGACGAGAACGTGATAAAAGACGTTTTTTCGCCGCTGATATCATCAAGCCCAAGTGGATGGAAGTGCTCAGAAATATACTTAGCTTTCTCTTCGTTATGTTCCGGATAAGCACCAGACTTGCCATCTCTGAACAGAAGCTCATAGGCGAAAACACTTTTGCTTTTATCTAAAATAGGCTGGCGAGCTATAAACGCGAACATAATCTATTCCTGATACAACACGGTTAAGGTTATTTTTATTGTTATATTTAGAGGCTTAGCTAGCGCTACGTCACACGCTAAGGTTAGGTGTTCTTTAATGTGTCATCCAAAAGAACTGACCCTAGTCTATGATATGTAAGCGCAATCTAACAACTATTCAACGATTAATTTCACATCAACTGGCGTAATCGTAGGCTTAGTTGTCGTTCAAAGCGGCCTTATGAATGTATTTAGCCCACTTTATCGCTTCGTTGTAATAACTATGCAGAAGACTCTGTTTAACACCATACTTTGTTGCGAATTGCTGAATGCCCGTCCATTTAGCTCTTTCAAAGAATTGTGACAGTGTCAGACAGTTGCGAAGCATACCAGGGCTACCGCACAGGGCATCTTTAACGTCGTCACTAATTGGAACCTTGCTGACCAAATCGTCAATTCGCTGTTCCATCATGGCATCAAGCAAAGAAAGCAGGCCAGTAAGAAAACCTTTTAACGGGTCATCGGCATCTTTAAGCTGGGTGTAGACCAGTTCACAGAACTTAGCGCGAACAAGCGCCATTTGCATTAGCTCAGTAGGTTGACCATCGCTTAGGTTTGCAAGAGCCAGCAATGATATGAACTTCTTCACTTCTACTTCGCCCATAAAGGTTAACGCGTGTTTAAGTGACGTTATTTTATATCGCTTGTTGACCAGAGGATTGTTGATAAACCGCAGCAGCAAGTAGGTAAGCGAGGGATCTCGTTCAATGATTTTGTTTACTTCATCGAAATTAAGCTTTGCCTGGCTACTTAGCGTAAGTAACTCCATCATGGTTAGGCTGCTGGGCCCTAACTTTCTGTGCCTTACGATTTCGGGTTTAGCTAGAAAGTATCCTTGGAAATAGTCGAAACCCATATCTTTGAATTTATTGAATTCTTCATAGGTCTCAATTTTTTCTGCAACCAACTGTATTTTGTTCGATTTGAAGCGTTCGACAAGGGCGGGAATTTTGTCGTGGGGGATCTCTGTAATGTCAATTTTGACTATGCTGGTAAATGGAATGAATGCTTCCCACTTCCCTTTCATGTCGTAGTCGTCAAGAGCAATAGGATAGCCAAGACCTCGAATATGTTTGCAAGCGGCTACCAGCGCATCATCAACGTCAACGGTTTCTACAATCTCAATGACCACTTTGCTTGCATCCAGAGAGGTCGGAAAACGAAACATAAGTGTGTCGCGGTGAAAGTTAATGAAGGCTTTCTTATCTCCGGTTATCTCTTCAATACCTAAGCTTAAATGGGTAGAGGTAAGAATTTTCGAGGTAGCCTCGTCAGGAGGTATATCGGGAAAGCAGTTATCTTCTCCAACACGAAAAAGTAGTTCGTAGGCGTAAACTTCTCTGTTTACATTAAATATTGGCTGTCTAGCGACGTAAGCAAACATCAAGATCCTCTTTGCTTCACTTGCCTTACTCCTTTCCTTAAGTATTTCCCTTCCAGTCTCTTATAATTGTTGTCTGGAAAATGCTGTACAGCGGTTGTAGTGCAAAATCGATTAATTCAATCTATTATTTTCAGTTTCCAGCCAGAAAAGCAAGGTATAAGATGACATATACAAGGTTTACATACTGTATTGACGCGTAGGCACCTTGCTGACTTATCTTAGAGATAATGGAAATCTTATGTTTCGGGTAACTAGCGTGTAATAAATAAGCGTTGGATTTCATACCAGTGAGATTAGCCTTCACTTTGGTATGTGTAATTAAAGTATAATGATGTAGTGGTTAAATGACCGACCCAAAGGCGCGACGCCAGAAAGTGCAGCGTGTCATTTGATGTGAAGTCGATAGTCTAGGCTTAGTGTTTGCGGTGAATGCATTCGTAAATGGACCGCAAGCTGTAGAGTTGAACTTTTTTTCTTTATTTAGGTCTTGATATTGTAGAAACTGTCACTATAACTACATATTGGTTAGACTTCATATCTTAATTAGGTCTCGCGCAGCTTCGGTTACTTTGCTAATATGAAGCGGCAATAAATGAGGTGAACAATGAGCAACAATTTGCAATCTATGGCCCTGTCAGTGCCACACAGCGGTAGCATTGAAGGCTACATCCAAGCTGTAAGCAGCATTGATATGCTTAGCGCTGAGGAAGAGCGCGAGTTGGCAGTGCGCCTTCGCGAAGACGAAGACTTACAAGCCGCTCGTAAGCTAGTAATGTCACATCTTCGTTTTGTAGTGCACATTGCAAAATCTTACTCAGGTTATGGCTTACCACAAGCCGACTTAATTCAAGAAGGTAACATCGGTCTGATGAAAGCCGTTAAGCGTTTTGACCCAACGGTGGGCGTACGTTTGGTTTCTTTCGCGGTACATTGGATCAAAGCAGAAATTCATGAGTTTGTACTTAAAAACTGGCGAATAGTGAAAGTTGCGACAACCAAAGCGCAGCGCAAACTATTCTTTAACCTTCGTAAGGCGAAGAAGCGTCTTGGTTGGTTTACTCATGACGAAGTGCAAACAGTAGCGAACGAATTGGGTGTGAGTACAAAAGAAGTGCTTCAAATGGAAGCGCGTATGAGCTCTCAAGACCAAGCGTTCGATTTAACTGCGGACGAAGATGAAACAGGTAACTTCGCGCCAGTTCAGTATTTAGAAGACAAATCTTCAGATGTTGAAACTGACGTAATCAACAACGACTGGGATACAGCGGCGAGCAAGCGCTTGTACTCAGCGATTAAAACGCTAGACGAGCGTAGCCAAGATATCATCGAAACTCGTTGGTTAGCAGACAACAAGATTACTCTGCAAGACTTAGCTGATAAATATCAGGTTTCTGCAGAGCGTGTTCGTCAAATTGAAAAGAACGCGATGAAAAAGCTTCAAGCAGCTATGGTCGCGTAGTACACGCAGTGCATAGCTTACAAATAGCTTAACTACGAAAAAAGCGCCTTACCGGCGCTTTTTTTATGAGTGGATTTTTGTTCTTAGTGACGGCTCGTACGAAATAGTGATGATCGCTAATCCGTAACGCTACTCTTCTTCATTTTTAGAGGGAGGAAGCACGTAGAATACCCCTTCAAATTCCGCCACAGGGGTGTCGCCATCCAAAATTGCCACACTCAGCTCAAACCTTGCCTTGTTGCAGTTCTCTAGCGGTTTGAATTTTCCAGACAAGGTTTCAATATTGCAGATTGCCCTTGGCTTCATCGTGATGGGTTTATGGTAATGAATATCACCATCGCCCAATACAATGTCACCGTCTAATCCACGCTCTTTAAGCTGCAAGTAAATCATGCCCCAGCCAGTTAGCGTAGCTAGAGAAAAAATACTGCCAGCAAACATAGTGCCGTGAATATTGATGTTTTTGTTTAATGATGCACGGGTTTCAAGTGTGCGGCCAGTGTACTGGTAAAGCTTAATTCCCATGTGCTCGGTAATAGGAATGGTCTCAGACCATGTCTCTTGCAGCGATTTACACCACTTAGGGTGAAGTACTAATGTGTTGTTTTCAGTGAACTTCTTGACCATTTGTTGACGTTTCAGCATGCCTAGTTCGTTAGGCGCTTCACGCTCAACTTCAAAGCCACATGCGCTAAAAAAGTCGATAGATATTTCGCGGCTGTTCGTTACAGCGCGCTCGGCGCCCAAGTCTTTCGCAACGTTTTCTAGTGCGGCCATGATCATTTGGCCTAAGCCCTTGCGTTGATGGCCTGGGTGAACCGCAATATGACGAATTTGTGCCTCTTCGGCTGTGTTCAAATGCACACGGCCGCAAGCTACAATTTCGCCATTTCGGTTAGTAATAATACGGTGCTCTGCGACTTGTTCATATTCGTCTTTTTCAGAGCCTGGAGGGAAATTCCATGGCTGGCGTAAGTGTTCCCACCGAAAATGAAAATAGGCTTCAAACTCGGCATCGCTTTTTGGTGTGACTACCTTGTACACAATAAACCGGCCTTCTTAAATGAATGAACGAGTATTTAAACGTAAGAATACATGCGGTACAAGCTTAATTATGTAAGCAAGTTTGGGATGCTGACGAAGCGTACGATTTTACCCGCTAAACGCTAAATTGAAAGGTGACGGGGCCGTCATTAATTAGGCCTACTTGCATATCAGCGCCGAACTCGCCAGTGGCCACCACCATACCTTTATTTTTTAGAGACTGAACGAACTTTTCATAAATGGCTTGGCCGTGTTCTGGCGATGCGCCGCGTGAAAAACCAGGACGATTACCTTTCTGCGTATCGGCTACGAGTGTGAACTGAGAAACCACCAGTATTTCGCCTCCCACTTGCTCAACATTTAGATTCATTTTTCCGTCTTCGTCACTGAACATGCGATATCGACAGAGCTTATTTGCTAGTTTCTCTATTTCCGCGTCACCGTCTTCTTTCTCAACACCCAAGAGCACCAGCATGCCTTTACCAATTTCGCCAATAAGATTACCGGCAACGGTGACATTGGCTTCCGATACGCGTTGAATTAGTCCTATCACTTTGACGACTCCTGAATAAAGCGAGACATGTCGCGGGTAGCACGGCAGAGTGCGTAACCTATACTAGGCTCGGAAGTACTGTGCCCCGCGTCGGGGATAATTTGTAGCTGACTTTGAGGCCACGCTTTGTGAAGTGCCTCCGCCGCTTCTGTTTTGCAGATCATGTCGTAACGACCATGTACAATTGTTCCAGGAATATGACTTATTTTGCTAATGTTTTCAAGAATATAGTTTTCGTCTAGGAAGCATTGGTTAGATAGGAAATGGCATTCCAATGTGGCTAAACAGGTGACCAGCTGCATAGGGTAATTAGTTGTCGAGTCACCCACACCAGGTGGTAGAGTTATACGAGAAAGTCTCTCTTCCCATTGGTACCATCTTTTAAGCGCTGAATGTCTTAGTACATCATTGCTAGAACGCACCATTGCACTATAGAAATCACACACTGAATTAGAGGTCACAGGCTTAGGCACATCTTTTGTAAATTTCCGGTAATACTCGGGAAATAATTGAGCTGCACAGCCATTTGGCGATAAAAACCAATCCCTGTCTTCCTGTCGAGCTAAAAATACGCCACGTACAATGAGTCCTGTCACTCGCGGCGTGTACTTTAACGCGTAGAGCAGGGCGAGTGTCGAACCCCACGAACCGCCAAACAAGAGAAATTTTGGAATTGAAAGGTGTGTACGTAATGCTTCGATATCTTCAACATTCGACCATGTGTCGTTGTTTAGCGTGTCAGCGATAGGCGTAGAGCGGCCGCAACCACGTTGCTCATAGCCGATAATGCGATACTTATTGCTGTCAAAAAAGCATTTGTAATTAGGGGGTAAGCCTGCACCTGGGCCTCCGTGAATAAAGAGCACAGGGATGCCGTTTGGATTACCACTTTGCTCGAAGTAAAGCGAATGCCCACTTCCCACTTCGATAAATCCATTTTCATAGTAGGTAACATCGGGGTAAAGTCGTTTCATTTTGTTTCTGCGCGTTGTGTGAGTGCCTGTTTTAGTTTAGTTTATTGTTATACAAACGGTTGCGTGCTGACTGCTTTAACGCTGTTTATGCTTGTAAAATAAGCGATAAATCTTAAGTGTATACTATAGAACAAGTGTCATTACGTGCTAGCTAATCATATTATAGTCATAAATGCGAGGAGGTTTATATGGCAGGTCAAGGATCGGGCGGTAATGTAATCGCCGCAATTTGTAACTTCTTTATTCCTGGTTTAGGTCATTTGGTTCAAGGCAGAATACTGGGCGCGCTGTTCTATTTCATTACCGTAGGCGTCTGTTATGCCCTAGCTGCGACCGTCGTTCTTGCTATCGTATTCTGGCCATTAGGTGCCATTTTGCATTTAATCAGTATTATAAGCGCAGCGCGCTTTAGAGGTGGAGTAACCGCATGAAGCTACTTGCATCAGCATTTGTTGCTATCCTTGCCCTTAGTGGGTGTCAGTCTGCATATTACGCAGCATGGGAAAAGGTGGGCGTTGAAAAGCGTGATATCTTAGTAGACCGCGTTGAAAACGCGAAAGAATCACAAGAGGACGCTCAAGAGCAGTTTAATTCGGCGCTTGAGGCATTCAGCGCGGCCGTTGCATTTGATGGCGGTGAGCTTGAAGATGTTTACAATCGATTAAACGGTCAGTACGAAGATAGTGTTGCCGCCTCGGAAGAAGTGAGTTCACGTATAGACAAGGTGGAAAGTGTAGCTGAGGCTTTATTCGATGAATGGTCTGAAGAGTTAGAGAAGTATGAGAACGCATCGCTGAAGCGGGATAGTGCGGCGAAGCTTCGCGAAACTAAGCGTCGTTACTCTTCACTAATGACGGCTATGCGCAAAGCGGAAAGTAAAATGCCGCCGGTATTAAGCGCGCTTCAAGATAATGTGCTGTACTTGAAACATAACTTAAATGCCAGCGCGATAGGCGCGCTGCAGGGCGAGCTCTCTACCATTGAGAACAACGTCGCTCAGCTTATCAGACAAATGAATTCTGCTATTGCCGAGTCTGATGCGTTTATTTCTTCAATGAAAAACTAGCTTTTAAGCAGTAATAAATAGAAAGGGAGCGAGAAGCTCCCTTCTTTATTTTAAACCTGTAGGGCTGATTATTCTTGAGGTACCTTGCGGGGTTCGTTTTCTGCTTTTCTGTTTTCAAACGCTTCACCTAGGCTGCAGGTAAATTCAGCACCAAACAGCACAATTACCCACGACAAATACACCCATAAAAACAGAATAGGTACCACCGCAAGCGCGCCGTAAATAAGTTCGTACGAAGGAAAGTTCGTAACATAAAGCGCAAAGCCTGACTTGGTAATTTCAAAAGCGATAGTAGCCACGATAGCGCCAACCAGTGCGTGACGAGCAAAGACTCTTCTATTAGGAACCACCATGTATAAAATGGTGAAAGCAAGCATGGCTGCGCCGCTTGGTACAAGACTGAGTAAGAAGGTACCAAGACCTGGTGTGTATTCTTCGGTGAATGCCGCTAATCCAGTTAAATAAGAACTGACCACCACACTGGACCCGATTAACATTGGACCAAGAGTGATCACCATCCAGTAAATAGCAAAGGTATACACAATAGGTCTGTCACTTTGCGTACGCCAAATTCTATTCAGGGTTTTATCTACGTTTGATATAAGCATTAACGCAACGAGCAGCAGCGACAAAATACCAATAGCACTCATTTGTGAGGCATTGCCTACAAAATCGGTCATGTATTTATGCACCACATCACTGGCGGTGGGAACAAAGTTGCTAAAAACAAAATGTTCGAGCTTGCTTCTCACAGATGCGAAGGCAGGAAAAGCCGACATAATGGTAAAGGTCACCATGATAAATGGTACTAAAGATAATAAAGTTACATAGGCTAAGTGCCCAGCAGAGATAGTAATATTGTCTTCTCTACAGCGCTTTATGAAGATGTTAAAGAGATCTCTAACCTGAGGAGTAACATTGTTATATAAGGCTTTAACCTTGTCTAAATCCACTCAATTTCTCCTGACGATACCGTGTAAATGGTAAACAGCGCGGTTTTATCTATGCGTACTGTTATAAAGCATCGATAGTTCATTACATGTTATATCAGATGGTAACTGCGGGCGGCCTTGGTGGCAAAGTTTAATGCAGGCTTTATACAACAAAGGCGCATTGACTGCGCCTTTTGTGGAGTACTTCATTAAACAACGTAAGCACGGTCCTGATTGTCGTTATTTATTAAGCGCCTGAACGCACGCCGAGCATGTGGCAGATGGCGTAGCTCAATTCACTACGGTTCAAAGTATAGAAATGGAAGTGTTTTACCCCTTCTTTAGCGAGTACTTTAACTTGGTCCATAGCAATGTTAGCGCCTATAAGATTACGGGTAGCTTGGTCGTCGGCATCAAGGCCGTCAAACATCTTGTGCAACCATCCCGGCACATGAACATTTGTGAACCCCGCAAATTTCACCAGTGTTTGGTAGTTGGTTACCGGCAAAATACCCGGAACGATATCTAAGTCGACACCCGCTGCGGCTGCACGGTCTCTAAATCGAAGGTACACACTCGTATCGAAAAAGAACTGGGTTATCGCTTCTGTGGCACCTGCTTCTGCTTTGCGCTTAAGGTTTAGTAAATCAAACTGCGCATTTGGTGCTTCAGGGTGCTTCTCTGGATAGGCAGCAACAGAAATATCAAAATCGGCAACGTCTTTTAGCAAGGCAACAAGATCAGAGGCATACATCTCTGTCTTTTCTACTCCTGGCGGTAAATCGCCACGAAGCGCAACAATACGGCGAATGCCTGAATCCCAGTAGTCTTTAGCAATTTGTTTAAGTTCATCTCGGCTAGCATCAACACAGGTCAAGTGAGGAACAGCTGCTACACCGGTTTGCTGCTGAATGCGTTTTACAACGTCGTGGGTTCTGTCACGCTCACCGCTATTCGCGCCGTAGGTTACCGACATGTAGCTTGGCTTTAGTGGCGCGAGACGTTCAACTGACTTCCACAGGGTCTGTTCCATGGCTTCCGTTTTAGGCGGAAAGAATTCAAAAGATACATCAATATCACGCAGTTCCGACAGGGACTGGTTTAATGCATCGATACCTTGTGCGTAAGAAACCATGGCTTTTTCTCTCAAAAATGTATTCTTATAGACGTTTAGACGTCTAAATTAAAGAATATATGTCTAGACGTCAAGAGGTTTACACTGCTCAATTGACCTTTTCGTGAACTTGTTTAGAATTTCTCTTCATAACATAAAAAAGAGTAGACCGAGTTAGTACAATGGCAGAATGGAACGGTAAATATATTCACCCCTACGCAGAGCATGGCAAGAAGAGCGAACAGGTAAAGAAAGTCACTGTCTCTATACCTATTAATGTGCTTAAGGCGCTTACTGATGAGCGTACTCGCCGCCAAATCAATAATCTGCGTCACGCCACTAATTCAGAACTGTTGTGCGAAGCATTTTTGCATGCGTTTACCGGTCAACCATTGCCTAACGATGATGACCTGCGCAAAGACAATCCCAATCGCGTACCGGCTGAAGCAAGACGCATTATGGAAGAAATGGGCATTGATCCAAGCTTCGAAAACGATGTGTCGGAAGACGACTGATATTTGGTATTAAAGAGAAACGGCGCTTTGTTGTAAGTTATTGCTAGTTGGTAACCTACAACACGGCGCCGTTTTTTATGTACTTGTATTCTCGAAGCGCACTTTTTAGCAAATAAAGGTTGAGCACTAGCCCCTCCATTTTTTTGCCTTATGCGCCAGAATTTTATTCTTCTGGGCTTTCAGGCACGCGTGCAACGCCAGATTCAATCGCAGCCTTAGATACGGCGGTAGCAATACGCTCGCATAAACGCGGGTCCATAGGTTTAGGAATAATGTACTCCTTACCAAATGTCAGACTAGTACTCTTACTGGCAGCTAGTACTTCTTCTGGTACAGGCTCTTTCGTGATAGCACGAAGGGCTTCTACTGCCGCTACTTTCATTTCATCGTTAATGGCCGTTGCACGAACATCTAGTGCTCCACGGAAAATAAACGGGAAACACAGTACGTTGTTAACCTGGTTAGGGTAGTCCGAGCGTCCGGTAGCCATGATAAGATCTTTACGTACTTCGTGAGCAAGTTCAGGTTTTATCTCAGGATCTGGGTTAGAGCATGCAAATACAATTGGGTTTTCAGCCATCAAGGCCAGTGTTTCTGGTGGTAAAACATCCGGTCCAGACACACCAACAAAAATATCCGCACCTTCCATTACATCTTCAAGCGTACGCTTGTCAGTATTGTTAGCAAATAGCTTTTTGTGCTCAGTTAAGTCTTCGCGACGAGTATGGATAACGCCTTTTCTGTCTAGCATATAAATACGCTCACGCTGGGCACCACACTTTATAAGCAGTTCCATACAAGCGACCGCTGCTGCACCGGCACCCATACACACAATTTTAGCGCTCTCTATGCTTTTACCCTGAATTTCCAGAGCATTAAGCATGCCCGCTGCAGTTACAATAGCGGTACCGTGCTGATCATCATGAAATACCGGAATTTTACAGCGCTTAATTAGCTCTTGTTCAATCTCAAAGCATTCAGGCGCTTTAATGTCTTCTAAGTTAATGCCGCCAAATGTGTCAGCGATATTCGCTACTGTATTAATGAACTCTTCGGTTGTACGATGCTTCACTTCAATGTCAATGGCATCCAGGCCAGCAAAGCGTTTAAACAGAAGGGCTTTACCTTCCATAACAGGTTTCGATGCCAGTGGGCCTAGGTTACCCAACCCTAAAATTGCGGTTCCGTTACTGATAACGGCAACCAGGTTTCCTTTACCCGTGTACTTATAGGCGTTATCTGCATCTTCAGCAATTTCTCTGACCGGCTCGGCAACGCCTGGGCTGTAGGCAAGAGCAAGGTCATCGACGCTGTCTGCTGGCTTAGATAACTCTACGCGGATTTTTCCAGGTGTGGGTTTGGCGTGATAGTCGAGTGCGCGTTGTCTAAAATCTGACATGTAAAAAGGTATCCTTAGATGTAGGGTTCATCGGTGTTTTCGTTCACGCTCTGTAGCTATTTTATTGTCGTTATAGTTATAGGTAGATAAACGTAAGCGCGTTACAACCAAGTAATGACAAAAGTGATTATAAATAGTTGTTAGCACTAGGGCTTGTTGATCTTTGTTTTACAGCAATCATCAATAGGCCCCAAGGTGGCATGTGGAAAAGCAGACTAGGCGTTAACCTTTACTGATTTTGTTCACATACCTTAATGGATACAAGCCTCAGGTTTATGTACCCAAAAGCGCCACAAGTCTTGAAAGTAATGCATTATTCACAGAATTAATGCTCACTATCAAAGTGCCGATCGCAACTCTAACACAGCCTATCACTGTGTACATATCTGATCAGAATTCTCATATACCAATGTAGGTTAGGCATACTAATTAGACCAGTAAAATGGGGCTATAATTGCCATTCATGCTATTTATTTTGACTTGCCATAGCATTCCGTAGGTCTATTGTGTGGAGGATGAAAACAAAGCTATCAAAGGGATCTACGTTCTCATAAATGCATTGGACAGAAACCCAAATCAGGAAAATAGAACGCAGGGAGACACCTCGTTAATTCTCCATCCAATATTTCTGATAAAATCCTGTGAAAGCCCACTCAAAATTCGCGCTGAAGGCGAGGATATGACAGAAAGAAAACTAATAACCGTGCTAACCGATGTGTGCGAAAGCGTAAAATCTACCAATAATGGATTTGTTTGGCTAACTCACGTAGGGCATTGGAGAGCGCCGCAAGTGATTGCCGTGTTTAATACTGAGCAGGAGAAGCAGCGGGCGTTAACTAATGGTTGGGATATAGACTTCATAAACCAAGTGAATATTGCTTTAGCGTCAATTAAGTCAGCACCCGTTGGTATTTATTTTGATAGCGAAGAAGAGTGTAAGAAAGTGAGTGGCGGCAATTGGGATAGGCATTTATCTAATGTTAAAAACCTTCACTGAGTTCAGGTTACGCTGAATGTTGCAAATTAAGCTAAAAACGTTTTCAGAAAGGCGAGTTGCAGGGCTTGTTACACTGGCTAGGTACTGGCCTGACGTAGGATAACGGCGGTAAAGCGCTGTTTGGCACACCTTGTTTGTGTGAAGCGTGAATTTTAAGCAATAAAAAAGCGCCATAAAGGCGCTTTTTTCGAACTCGATATCAGGCTTACTTTTTGCCTAATGCACCGAAACGCTTCTTGAAGCGATCAACACGACCACCAGTGTCAACGTTACGTTGCTTACCAGTGTAGAATGGGTGACACGAAGAACATACGTCTAGGTTGATGTCTTTACCAAGCGTAGAGCGAATGTTCATTACGTTACCACATGAGCAAGTTGCTGTGATTGCTTCGTATTTTGGGTGGATATCTTGTTTCATTGGGTTACCTCACATAATAAGGCCGTATCGCTATACAACCCGAAGTCGCACACCATACGTTACTTAATTCAAATGATAAGTCGTTCAAAGAACAGCCTATCGCAAAAGAGCGGCGCATAATAAAGGATGGCAGGGCCTTGATCAAGCGGTTTTTGGCCAAATGCTAAACAAGAGAGCTAGACAAGGCAGCCGTATAAAAAGGTAGCCGTATAAAAAGGCCAAACAAAAAACATTCCTTTTATGCTTACCTGTAAAGTATGTTTAAATATTTGTGTTTCAAGGCTAGGCCATAGCTCTAGTAGCAAAATCATGCGCTAATAGCAAAATGTGTAGCTAGCTGTTAGCAGCGTAAATTGCTGTAACGTATAGGTCTGCAAGAAGCCTCAGTATAATTAGTTTCAACATAAGAAGCTTAGTAAGCGCATTACGCGCTGTAACAATCGTCAAATAAGGTAGAACCTTCGCAATGGCCTTTATCCAAGTTGCCGTGCCAGTGCCACTGCGCCAACTTTTCACGTATACCCACGGAAACGCGCTAAGTGCGGGTGTAAGAGTGGTTGTGCCTTTCGGTCCGCGCAAACTTGTGGGCGTAGTTGCTGAAACCCTACACAAAACTGAAAGCGACATTGAAAACTCCAATAAGCTAAAAGCTATTGAGTCGGTACTGGACGATAGCCCTATTATAGATGGGGTGCTGCTGAAAATGGCCCAATGGCTGTGGCAGTACTATCATCATGCGCCGGGTGAAGTGCTACACGCCATGCTGCCTGTCTTATTACGCAAAGGCGAGTCAGCAGCGCCAACACCCCAAGACATGTTAATGCTTACCGAAGAAGGTAAGCAAACGACTGCAGACACGTTATCGCGGGCGCCTAAACAACAAGCCTGTTTTACTGCAATGGCCGGTGGTGCCTTATTAGCGTCCCAAGCGCGCAAGCAGTATGGCGCACCTGCGGTCAAAGCACTTGTCGAAAAGTCATTGATAAGCATTGAAGAAGTCGCGCCTGAATTTAAGTCAGGCAGTTGGCTTGCCTCGTTATCGGTGTCTGAAAAGCCAATTCCAGATACTGAGCAGTCGGTTGCCATTGCCGCACTTAATCGTCAGCAGGGCAATTTCGCTGTAAGTTTGCTTGAAGGGGTTACCGGTAGCGGTAAAACGGAAGTGTACCTTCAAGCCATCGAACCCTTACTGCGCGACGGAAAACAAGTGCTTATACTTGTGCCAGAAATTGGGCTTACGCCGCAAACGGTGTCACGCTTTGAAAAGCGCTTTGGTATTGCAGTGGGCGTTTTACACTCTCAGCTTTCTGATAAAGAACGGCTACAGGTATGGCAGCGAGCAAAAGCAGGTGAACTCGGGATAATCATCGGTACTCGCTCGGCTATTTTCACCCCGCTGCACAACCCCGGCATGCTGATTGTGGATGAAGAGCACGACGAGTCTTTTAAACAACAAGATGGACTTCGCTACCACGCCCGTGACTTGGCAGCTATGCGGGCTAAGCAGCACAATATTCCTCTTTTATTAGGCAGCGCCACGCCCGCACTCGAAACACTTAATAATGCGCTAAGCGGTCGCTATGCCCATTTGCAGTTAACTAAGCGAGCGGGAGGGGCGAAAAGCACGCATCAGCATGTGTTGGACGCGCGTGACCAACCCATTCACTACGGTATTTCGCAAGGCTTGCTAACGATAATGCGCCAGCATATCAACGCGGGAAATCAGGTATTGGTGTTTGTGAATCGCAGAGGCTATGCGCCAGCGCTGCTTTGCCATCACTGCGGCGAAACCGTCATGTGTAAGCGTTGTGACCGCCCGTATACGGTGCATAAAGCGCAGAACCGTTTGCAGTGTCATCACTGCGGCGGCATGCGCTCAATGCCATCAAACTGCGAAGCGTGCCATCACAATGAATTAGTTACGGCGGGTACGGGCACCGAGCAAGTCGAGCAAGGTCTTGCAAGCTTATTTCCCGGTGTTAAGCAGGTACGAATAGACAGCGATACCGTGCGGGGCAAAGACAAACTGCACCAGACGCTAGAAGCAATAAACCGCCAAGAGTACCAGCTGCTGGTAGGTACCCAAATACTATCAAAAGGTCATCATTTCCCGCATGTAACCTTAGTGGCGGTGCTAGATTGTGATGGCGCACTTTTTAGTGCCGATTTTAGAGCACCAGAAAAGCTCGCTCAGCTTGTAACTCAGCTTGCAGGAAGAGCAGGGCGCGCTAGTAAACCCGGTGAAATGTGGCTGCAAACTCACAATCCCCACCATCCTTTGCTACAAGATTTAGTACATAACGGCTATGGGCATTTCGCCAGACACGCTTTAATGGAGCGAAAAGCGGCAGGGCTTCCCCCTTTTATTAGCCAGTTTGTCATTCGCGCAGAAGCGACCGACAGCAGTTTGGCCTATCGCTTTTTACAAGACAGCAAGCAAGTATTTCACCAGCAGCATGCTATTGCGTTAAATGGCCCGTTTCCTTGTTTGATTGAAAAGCGGCAAGGCAGGTTTCGGTTTATGCTGGTATGCAGTCATGAAAAGCGTGCGCCGCTTCACAATGCGCTGCGTTTGGCGCTGCCATTTTTACAGGCGTTGCCACAGGCAATGAAGGTAAGGTGGTCGATAGATATTGATCCTACCGATTTCAGTTAGCTTGTTGGGTAGCAATACGTTAAAATTTCCGCAGGATTGAAGTGCAGGAAAGCTGCTGCTTCATAAAGATTTGGTATATGACGTTTTCTTACGCATACAAACAACGATAACAAGTAGGAATATTGCCGACTATGGCTCAACGCGATTATGTCTCTCGTGGACGCTCTCCTCAAAAAAAGAAGCCGGCTGGTAAAGGTAGAAAAACAGCCAGAAGTGCGCAATCAAATGCGCAATCTAACGCCCCGGTTTCTGGAAAACTTCCTATTGTGCGCCTTGTTGGCGTATTCGCATTGGTGATTGGCTTTGGTGCATTTTTGTGGTCAATAAAAGACAATGTAGAAGACGACGTGGATACACAAGCTTCACGACCTGTGGCTCCTACAGAAGAGACGTTACCTGAGCTTCCTGAAGAAGAATGGGAGTACATTAAGACCCTTCCAGGATATGAAGTAGAAGTTGAGGTCAAAGAGCAAGAAAAATCTGACAAACGCTATTTAATGCAGTGCGCCTCGTTTAGAACCCGCGCGCAGGCTGAAGAGATGAAAGCCAAAATTGCATTCCAAGGTTTAGAGGCGCTTATCAGACACAGCACTGGCAGCAACGGCGATTGGTTCCGCGTTATTCTGGGCCCTTACGAGTCTAAGCGTGATGCAGAAAAAGCCAAGCACAGTCTGCGTAAAGTGAACATTGCGACATGCCAAATTTGGTACTGGAATTTGTAGCAGTTTATTGTAGGTAACACTTAATGCGGTGCATATGGCGCTGAAATAGCGCGTAGAGAAAGGATGCGTTTACAAGGAAGTATCAATGAGTATTGCCATCACCGAGCAACCAAATTACGCCGCTTATAGCATAGAAGAGCTTGAGGACGTTCTGGAAAATATTGATAAGCAGGCCTTTCCAGAACGCTATCAGGCAGCAAAAAATGAGCTCGCTGCTAAGCGGGCAACGCTGCCACCTGAGAATGATACGGATAGCGCCCATCAAGATGAGCATTTTACTCGACCTAAGTGGTCTGAGCTTCATCCAATAACACGTATCAGTAACGGCGCTTTTTTAGTACTTATTGGCGCTTTGATTGTATCGGCATTCACCAACTTTATCGTGATTAACGCATGGCTAAATAATTCAACATGGGCCATTGTTTTATTTACTTTTGTTTATTGTGCCTTTTATTACCTGTCTATTTCCATCGATAAACGACAAGCGCAATTTGTGATGAAAGATTGGCGTGGAAAAGTAACAATTTTCACCATGCCGTTTTTGGGGCTTATTTTTACTTGGAATTTTATTGATAGGGCATTGCCCTACACGCTTCACTTGGCGTCCGGAAAACAAGAAACGGAACTGAAATTTGCTTATGAAAAAGGCAGCGGCTCTAAACACTGTCGACACTCACTGTTGTTAAAAGAGAGCGGTACCTTGTCAGATGGGCGATTATGCTTAAATCAAAGTGAGCACAAACGCTTACCAAATAAAGGATGGGTGTATGTTAAGGGCTCCGAAAGTGGTTTTGGTTTTGACATTGAAGGGTATCGATTTCGCTAAATTTCAACCATGAATGCCTGCGTACTAATCACTTCAAATGCAATTAGCCCAAGCAAAATGAGATTAACCAAAACCGTTACCCAATAAACCCTCATAAATGACGATTTACTACGCTTATGCTCATACCAGTCCGCATAGATCATTACCCACTCAGCGAGAGTTAAAATGTTCGTAATCGCGGCGTGTTACCGCAGGTATAGTGGTTCTACATCAAGGTGACACAACAAAGAGTACGGACATTTTAAACTCGCCCTTCGGGAAGGTCTGGCAAGCTTCCTAGCTTCATTCTGGGAATTTGAAAGGGAACAGCCATTCCTGCATTCCCACGCTTTGCTAGGAAACTTGCCAGCGCCTTCTGAGTGGGCAATTATCTATGCGGATTGGTATTGACATCTGTTGGACTAGCAATGCGCCAGGCCAACCTCCCAATAAGCTTAATATATGCAGTTTTGCCTCTGAAACTCGCCGTTTTTCCTTTTTTGCAGCCGATTTGTCTATGCCGTAAAACAGTATGGTAAGCAAACTTACCGCGCCATAAACGATAGGTACTATAAACGGTAGCCGACCTGACAATGTAAATAACGCAAGTGCACCGGAGAAAATACTCAGTACGATAACATTACGTTTTCTTTGCGAGGTTGGCTTATTGGCGCGTAAACGTTTTGCTTTGTGATCCTTGAGTAAGCTGATGTTGCAGGCGCGGTGATTACCATTTCTATCCTGCTCAACTTCATAAACAATAATGTCGCCATTAACCGGGCGCCTAGAGCGTTGTTTAAACGCTTTGATATGAGTAAACGCGCGCGTGCCTCCACCGTTAGGCTCTACAAAACCATAACCTTTAGCATCGTCCCACTGTTGAATTCTTCCCTGATACTTCACTACCACTCCTTTAAAACCATTATGTAGCGTCTTCATTGTTGCTACTTTATCTGTGCTCTATCACCTAGGCATTATTTCACTTGGCCATAGAGTGTGTTGGCGAGAGTATGCACTCAATAAATGGTGTATTCAATACACTAGCGAACACGCTAAGCCCATATAGTAGGCAGCTCAGAGCGCACATTCTTTTGTATTACCCTTGAAATTAAAAAGCCTTCCCCCACTTATTTGTTATTGAATTTGAACGCTGCTGCCTTTGCTAGACGAAAAACGCAGCAGCGCCCAGCCAAACGGGGAATTAACGTGACAACGATTGTATCTGTACGACGTGGGAATCAAGTGGTAATGGCCGGTGACGGACAGGTATCACTGGGCAATACCGTAATGAAAGGTAATGCGCGCAAAGTGCGCCGTTTATACCACGACAAGATTTTAGCGGGCTTTGCTGGTGGCACGGCCGACGCATTTACGCTGTTTGAGCGCTTTGAAGCAAAGCTTGAAGCCCACCAAGGCCATTTGACCAAAGCGGCAGTAGAGCTCGCCAAAGATTGGCGGACTGACAGGGCGCTTCGCAAACTAGAGGCATTGCTTGCCGTAGCAGACGAAACCGCATCGTTTATTATTACCGGTAACGGTGATGTGGTGCAGCCAGAACAAGATCTTATCGCGATTGGCTCTGGTGGTAACTACGCGCAAGCCGCAGCTACTGCACTACTTGAAAATACAGAGCTAAGCGCAAAAGAAATTGCCGAAAAAGCGTTGACCATAGCGGGTGATATTTGCGTATTCACTAACCATAGCCAAACGGTTGATGTACTAGATTACTAAGTAATAGCTGAGTGCTGTTATCGGCTTGCTGTCGCTCGTATGAATTTGAGTACAGCAAGCGCTGTTAGAAAAGGGTTTATTCATGTCTGAAATGACACCAAGAGAAATTGTTCACGAGTTAGACCGACATATTATTGGTCAACAAGATGCCAAGCGCGCTGTATCTATTGCACTTCGAAATCGCTGGCGTCGTATGCAGCTTGAACCTGAGCTGCGCCAAGAAGTTACGCCAAAAAATATTTTGATGATTGGCCCTACGGGTGTGGGTAAAACTGAAATAGCCCGCCGTTTAGCAAAACTTGCTAACGCGCCGTTCATTAAAGTTGAAGCTACTAAGTTCACTGAAGTGGGCTACGTAGGTAAAGAAGTTGAGACCATCATTCGTGATCTTGCTGATATTGCGGTGAAGATGACGAAAGAAAATGAAATGAAAAAGGTGAAATTCCGCGCAGAAGAAGCTGCGGAAGAGCGCATTTTAGACGTTTTGCTGCCTCCACCAGAAGATGCATGGGGTAATAAGGAAAACGTTGAAGATCGCGGTACGCGCCAAGCATTTCGTAAAAAGCTTCGTCAGGGCGACTTAGACGACAAAGAAATTGAAATTGATGTGGCACTTCCGCAGGTGGGCGTAGAAATTATGGCGCCTCCAGGTATGGAAGAAATGACCAATCAGCTTCAAGGCATGTTCCAGAACTTGTCGGGTTCGCAAAAGAAAAAGAAGAAGCTGAAAATTAAAGAAGCGTTCAAACTACTAATTGAAGAAGAGGCGGCACGCCTTGTTAATCAAGAAGATTTGAAGGAGAAAGCCATTGAGTCGGTAGAACAGCACGGTATTGTGTTTATCGACGAAATTGACAAAATTTGTAAGCGAGAAGGCAACTCGTCGGCAGATGTATCTCGCGAAGGTGTTCAACGTGACCTGCTTCCACTGGTGGAAGGTTCAACGGTATCGACAAAACACGGCATGGTTAAAACTGACCATATCTTGTTTATCGCTTCGGGCGCATTTCAAATGAGCAAGCCGTCTGACCTTATTCCAGAGCTTCAGGGTCGTCTTCCAATTCGCGTTGAGCTATCTGCCCTTAAAGTCGGTGACTTCAAGCGCATTCTTACCGAGCCGAATGCGTCATTAACGCACCAGTACATTGCGCTAATGAAGACAGAAGGCGTGGATATTAGTTTCGACGATTCTGGTATTCAGCGTATAGCCGAAGCGGCATGGCAGGTGAATGAGCGCACTGAAAACATTGGTGCCCGCCGTTTGCACACCGTGCTAGAGCGCCTTATGGAAGACATCTCGTTTGACGCCTCTGAAAAGAGCGGTGAGTCATTCGTGATTGATGCTGATTACGTTAACAGCCACCTAGAAACCTTGGTAGATAACGAAGATCTGTCGCGCTTTATTTTATAATGCAGTTTTGAGATAGCGAACAGCTCAGCTAAAAAGCTTATCGGGTATAACATGTCCCAGTGAGCTTTTGAAAATAGAGTATTTAAGCCCAGAGATATGCTCTGGGCTTTTTATTTTTCATTCAAAAATCTTGTCTTAATATTGCTATATAACATTTTAACGTTGCCCTCCTGCAAAATTTTTCGGCATACCAACTTCTAAAAGCCTCAATTAAAAACGACGTAGCGTGTAAAACCTCTTGTTAAATTTTTGTTGATCAGACTTTACATAAATAGTATAAACTAAAAAGACAACGTTGTTTATTTGAAATTACAGCACTTCAACAATCAAGGCGCGATATGAAAAATTACACATTGCATCCATTAACACGTCAGCTAAGGAAGGCCATAAAGCCTACTCCACTTTTACTGATGCTAATGGCAACGTCGTTACAAGCTCAAGAGGCTGGGTCTGGATCTGATGATTCGGAATTGCCAGAGGAAGTAGAAGTAATAGAGATTTCTTACGGTTACAGCGCCGTCGAGAAGAAAGATTTGACTGGAGCAATAGCTACAGTAGACATCGAAGACGTGATTGATTTGCCTGCCGGCAACATTATGCAAAATCTTCAAGGAAGAGTACCTGGTTTACAAATCACCACCACAGGTAATCCAAGTTCGACAGCAACCGTGAGGATCCGCGGTCAGGGACTAGGACCTCTTGGCAACAATGACCCGCTTTACATTATCGATGGAATTCCAACAAAGTCTGGCCTACACGAAATTAATAGCAACGATATTGCCGATGTACAGGTGTTACGTGATGCGGCCGCCGCAAGTATTTATGGGGCTCGCTCTGGAAACGGTGTAATTGTTGTGACCACAAAGAAAGGTCACGATGGCCTAGACTTTAGCTTCCGATACAACCAGAGTATTGAAGAATATGACTATGACCTACAGCCACTCAACACGTTAGAGCGTGGTGCCGTAGTGTGGCGGGCGGCAGTCAATGACGGGTCAAACCCTAATTCAGCAAGCCCGCTTTATACATTTGACTGGAATCAAAATTTTCAAAATCCAGAATTATATTCGGTCATTCTTCCTACCTTTACTGATCCAGAAGGTGTTCAACGCCCCGCCGATACTAGATGGTTTGATGAAGTTACAAGAACCTCTAAAGTCTCGGATGCGAATTTCTCGGTGGCAGGCGGCAATGACGTTTCCAAGTTCTATACATCGCTGGGCTATTTTGAGGCCGAGGGTATCGTAGATGGTTCCAAGTTCGAGCGATTAGCTTTCAGAGTCAATTCTGAACATGTCGTTGTTGAAGATAAATTAAAAGTCGGTCAGACATTTTTGATCACTGATCAACAAGCTAACCTTATCAACGACCTAGCGGGTCAGATTTTAGGACTATCAATTGAGCAGCAGTCAATCGTTCCGGTTTACAACGATGTAGGAGGCTGGGGTGGGCCGGTACCTGGAATTACTGACAGAGACAATCCGGTTCGAATAATCGAGCAAAATCGTGATAACGGCCATACCTACAATAAACTCATGGCGAACTTTTTTGTTGAGTACACACCGATTGAAAACTTAACGCTTAGAGGAAATGTAGGGGTTGATTACAGTCAGTTTTATTTTAGAAATTTCACTCGTGCGTTTACCGCTGGCTCACTCAGTGGCGCAGACAGATTAACGGTTGAAGACAACTGGAATCAAAGCATCATTACGGGCGCTACAGCCACTTACAAACTCGTACTTGATGACCTGCACAAGTTCAATTTCTTAGCCGGGGTTGAGCAAATTAATTATGAGCGTGAACTATCCCGAGGCATTGGGTCAGGCTTCGCTTCGGATGACCGTTCTTTCGCTTATCTGTCGCAGGCTACGTCGGATGTAAGGGTAGAAGGCGAAGGAGACAATTGGTCCCTAGATTCCCAGTTTGCACGAGTGGACTATAACTATGATAACCGTTACTTGTCCTCATTTACGATTCGTCGAGATGGGTCGTCGAGATTTGGTGATGCTAATGAATACGGCAATTTTCCAGCAGCGTCATTGGGCTGGGTTGTTAGCAACGAAGACTTTTTCGATATTGATTTTATCGACACCTTAAAGTTCAGGGGAAGCTGGGGGGAAACGGGTAATCAGGAAATTCCTACTGATGCGACGGTAACAACTTATATACCCCGTTATGCGACCCAGTCACTTTTCACAAACCAGCAAGATGAGGGCACAGCATACGACATTACTGGCGCAAATGGTGGTACGTTGCCTTCGGGCTTTGTTCGTGCGCAAACTGGCAACCCTGATCTGAAATGGGAAACATCAACGCAGGTTAACTTCGGCTTAGACTTCGAATTGTTTGAGAGAACGGTTTATGGAAGCTTTGATTGGTTCAAAAAAGAAACCCGCGACATTCTTACTCTCACTCAACCAATTGCAACGCTTGGCGAAGGGGCGCAAAAGTGGGTCAATGGCGGCACCATTGAAAATGCCGGTGTTGAATTGGTGCTTGGATATGAAAAGTGGATAGATACGGGCTTGCTGGAAGACGAGTTGCTTGTAGATATCAACTTCAATATATCTTCGGCTGAAAACACCGTTACAGCCTTGCCTGAAGATGTTGTTAATTCCTTTGGGGGAAATGGACAAGATAAAACAATCTTGGGGCGTTCAATTAATTCAGTATATGGGTATGTTGCAGACGGTATATTCCAAAATCAAGATGAGGTGAATGAACATGCTACACAATCGGGCGCAGCACCGGGTCGAATCCGTTGGCTAGACCTAGATGGAAATGGCGTTATTGATGAGAACGACCAAGACTTCTTTGCAGACACGGATCCAGATTTTATCTATGGAATGAACTTCACGTTCAAATATAGAGACTGGGACTTCAACATGTTCTGGCAAGGGATCAAAGGAGGACAGATAAGGAATAACTGGCGACTATTCACCGATTTCACTTCTTTAAACATTGGCTCAAATTATGGTGCACGAACGCTTGATGCCTGGACTCCTCAAAATACAGACAGCGATGTCCCTGCGCTTACCCTGATCGATAACAATGGGGAGGGCCGTCAGTCTAGCTTTTTCTGGGAAGAGGGCACTTACCTGAAACTTCGCAATATCAGCGTGGGTTACACCCCTACATTAGATTTCATCGAACGCTTAGGCCTTAACGATGCACGCATTTATTTGCAGGCTCAGAATCTTTTGACTATCACGCCTGATGGCACTTTGAGTGAAGATCCTGAAACTCCTAATGAAGTTTTTCCTGTACCCCGCCGCGTCACTATCGGGCTGGAATTCTCTTTTTAAGCTAACAGGATAATGGATAAAGACACATGAACTATATAAGCAAACTTTTGACAACAAGCTTGATTGCGCTTTCAGTCGTATCTTGCGGCGGAAGCGATGAATTGGACAGTGAACCACAAGCAGTGCTCACAGAAGATCAGGTAGCAACGACTGAGAATATAGATGCTTTGGTTATCGCCACGTACTCCTATCTTGGCAATGACCACTACACAGCACCTAATTATCTGTGGCCGACAGGCAACCTGCGCGCTGGTGATGCGCACAAAGGTGGAAACGGTCCTTCGGATATCTTTGCATACCACGCACTTTCAATGTACGAGCCGTTAGTGCCGGATATGGAGTCATTCCCACCTGATTTGATCGATCTCAACAATAAGAAATGGACACGCAACTATACCGGTATTTCAAGAGCTAACACGGCACTTAAGGTTATCGCTGAGACGCCTTCTGGTGAATTACCAGGCGCTGATGAAAAAGCAGCAGAGTTACGTTTTTTAAGAGCTATCTTTTATTTTGATTTGAAAATCCATCACAAGCATATTCCTTGGATTGATGAAACGATGACTCAAGAGGAAGTACTAGCGACGACTAACCGCGATCTCACAGACCAGCAGTTATGGGACAACATCGCAGCAGATTTTCGTTTTGCCGCGAACACCTTGCCAGATGTTCAGCAGGATGTCGGCCGGGCGTCCGCACTATCAGCCAAAGCCTATTTAGCGAAAACCCTTTTGTATCAGGCGTATGAGCAAGACGAACTGCACAACGTGGTGAATATCAATCAGCAGAAACTCGAAGAAGTAGTCAGCTTGGTAGATAGTATTGAAGCCAGTGGACAGTACGGTCTTTACGACGATTATGCAGAGAATTTTCTTATCGAATTTGAGAATGGAAAGGAGTCTGTATTTGCCATTCAGCGTTCATTGAATGATGGCAGTCCTGACGGAAGAGGTTCTTGGTCTAGCGCGTTGAATGCGCCGATGTCAGGCGGTTTTGGTTGCTGTGGTTTTCACGTTCCAACAGAAAACTTTGTTAACGCGTTTAAGACCGATAACTCGGGTTTGCCCCGCTTCAACACATTCAATGACAGTGAGTATAACGTAAATAATGACCATGTTGACCCTCGGCTCGACCATACAGTGGCGATGGAAGGCAAGCCATTTAAGTACGACCCTGACCTTATTCATGGCGGCGACAGCTGGGCACGGGCACCAGGTATCTATGGCAATTACACGGGAATGAAAGACTTAGAACACCCTGAGTGTGACTGCCGGGGTGAAAACGGTCCTTTCCCAATATTCTCTCTCAATACCGTATTAGTGCGCTATGCCGATGTATTGCTTTGGAAAGCAGAGGCGCTGATAGAGCTCGACCGCTGGGAAGAAGCAACCCCGATTATCAATCGTCTTAGAGAGCGGGCCGCAGCCAGCACGGCGAGATTGAACGATGCGAGCTTATACCGTATTGGCACTTACGACACATTTACCAGTAAAGCAGAAGCAAGGCAGGCACTGCGCTGGGAAAGGCGCGTTGAGCTAGGGCTAGAAGGTCATCGATTTTTCGATTTGGTTCGCTGGGGCGTGGCTAAAGAGACCATTGACGAATACCTCACTACCGAGCGCGGCAGAAAGCCCTACTTGGAAGACGCTGCATTTACTAAAAATAAGCATGAATACCTCCCAATCCCTAATCAGCAGATTAATTTGAGTGGCGGAATTTATATACAGAATCCGGGCTATTAAGCCCGGTATTCCTAAAGTGGTTAAGAGGTAAAAATATACATCATGAACAAAATAGTTTACTGGTCACTCACTGTTGCAATAGCCGGATTTTTATTTGGTTTCGACACCGCAGTGATATCTGGAGCAGACCAATCCATTCAAGCGCTGTGGGACACTACGCCCCTTTTTCATGGGTTGTTCGTCATGTCTTCTGCTCTGTGGGGAACGGTGATTGGCGCGTTGATGGGGAACTGGCCCTGCGATAGGCTTGGGCGCAAAAAGACGTTAGTTCTTATTGGCGTCCTCTATCTACTCTCTGCTATAGGTTCAGCACTCGCTCAGGATCCGTATACCTTTGCTATTCTTCGGTTTATCGGAGGCTTAGGAGTGGGGGTATCTTCAATCGCCGTACCCGCTTACATTTCTGAAATTGCACCAGCCAAAATCAGGGGGCGGCTAGTCGCAACCTATCAGTTTCAAATAGTATTTGGGATCCTCATCGCTTTTCTTTCAAATTATTTGCTCTCGGGCGTTATTGTCGATGACTGGCGAGTGATGCTGGGAGTTGAAGCCGTGCCAGCATTGATCTACTTCCTAATGGTGCTGAAAGCACCGGAGAGTCCTCGCTGGTTGTTGCTGCATCGCGATGACGAAGCCCGTGCTCGAGAGGTCTTTTTATCGCTACAGAGTGAAGGTGTCGAACAAACTATCAGCGCAATAAAAGCTGATAAGGCAGGGCGTAAAAGAGAATCTTTATTTAAACCTGAGTTTCGACTTCCGGTGATGCTTGCCTTTTTACTTGCTGCATTTAACCAACTATCAGGTATTAACTTCATCATCTATTACGCACCACGTATTTTTGATATGGCGGGTTTAGATGGCAGCACCGCATTGCTTTCCACTGCGGGTGTCGGATTAATCAATCTTGTATTTACGATGGTTGGATTAAGTCTGATAGATCGGCTTGGACGAAAATCACTCATGTATATAGGCTCAATCGGTTACATCCTGTCTCTAGCCACTGTTTCATGGGCATTCAGTAGCCAAGTCGGCGGCACCATTGTAGTGAGCGCAGTGTTCGTATTCATCGCGTCTCATGCTGTTGGGCAGGGCGCCGTTATCTGGGTTTTTATTGCTGAAATCTTCCCCAATTCCGTGCGCTCTAAAGGACAGTCATTGGGAAGTGGTACACATTGGGTTTTTGCTGCGCTGATCGCGCTTTTAATGCCTCAGGTATTAGCCGCCTTTTCTGCCAGCCAGGTCTTCGCGTTCTTCACATTTGCGATGTTCTTACAGCTTATTTTCGTTCGATTCATGATGCCAGAAACGAAAGGGAAAACGCTTGAGGATGTGTCTGCAGCGTTATCAAAGTAGAGGCATTTTAACTATGAAAACACTATTAGGTCTTATTATTTCTTCAGCTCTTGTTGGATGTTCCATGAATCAAATTAGTCCACTTCCCGAGAACTCGACTCTTGTGGTCGAGGCCGCTCGCAACGAAGCTTTTCGTCCCCAGATCCATTTCTCACCGAAAGAAAAGTGGATGAATGATCCCAACGGTATGTTTTATCTCGATGGCGAGTACCATCTATTCTTTCAGCATAATCCCGATGCCTCCACCTGGGGGCCTATGCATTGGGGGCACGCTGTGAGTAAGGACCTTATGCATTGGGAGGAGTTACCAATAGCGCTTTACCCTGATGAGCTTGGCACCATTTTCTCTGGAAGTGCAGTCGTCGATGTCGAGAACACCAGTGGTCTGGGAAGCAAAGATAATCCCCCTATTGTTGCGTTGTATACCTATCACAATGCATCACTGGAGAAGCAGGGAAAAATTGACTACCAAACCCAAGCACTGGCTTACAGCTTAGATAAAGGCCGGACGTGGGAAAAGTATGTCAATAACCCTGTTATTGACAACCCGGGCATAAAAGATTTTCGCGACCCAAAGGTCATGTGGCATGAACCGTCAGGAAAGTGGGTGATGGTGCTAGCACAAAAAGATCATATTGGTTTTTACAGTTCAGATAACCTGATTGACTGGTCGTTAGAAAGCACATTCGGTGAAGAAATAGGTAGTCATGGCGGTGTGTGGGAGTGTCCGGAACTGCTGCTATTGCCTGTCGAAGGAACTGATGAATCTAGATATGTATTGTTGGTAAGTATATCGCCAGGCGGCCCAAATGGAGGCTCGGCAACCCAATACTTTGTTGGGGATTTCGACGGCAAAGAATTCGTATTAGATGCTAAGTGGCAAAGCGAACTCTCACCTACAGTGGCTAATTTTCCAAAAGGCACGGTCTTTGATAATTTTGAAGATGGAGCCGACAAGTGGACGCAGCAAGGTAATGCCTTTGTTGATGCTCCCACCGAAGGTGGACATGCCAACCAGCCGTCCCCCACTGGTTACTCTGGTGATTATCTTGTAAACAGTTTTGCAGATGAAGATCGTGCGCAAGGAACGCTGACGTCGGAAACGTTCACCTTATTTGAACCTTATATCAACTTTAAAATTGGTGGCGGCCATCATCCAGACAGGGTTGGCGTTCAACTCGTGGTGGAAGGCAATATAGTAAAATCTGAAACAGGCCTCAATCGAGAAACGCTCCATTATGCGAGCTGGGATGTGAGTCAGTGGCAAGGCAAATCCGCATTTTTGAGGATTATCGATAACGAGTCCGAAAGCTGGGGACACACTTACATTGACGATATTGTGTTTGCGAGCGAGCCTGCAACAAATCGAATTGAGCCCGCTATTTGGCTGGATCACGGCACAGACAATTATGCAGGGGTAACTTTTTTTAAATCGCCAGAAAGTAATGAATCACGTCATATCTTCATGGGATGGATGAGCAATTGGTTATACGCAAATGATGTACCGACAGAAATATGGCGTAGTGCGATGACACTACCTCGCACGCTGCATCTCGTTAAAACTAGCAAAGGACTCCGTGTCCGTAGTCAGTTGGTAGACGAAGTGGATAGATTAGTTGAAGCGTCTACTAAGTCGCCAATCTTGAAGGCAGGACAAGCAATGAGCCTTTCTTCTCTAGATAGCAACGGCAGGGAATCGGCGCTTCGCTACGCTTTCGATGTTCAGGGGAATTCACCTTCACCTATTTCGATTCGACTTGAAAACCAAAGCGGTGAATTTGTTGATATTGAAATAGATCAACAACGATCCTTGGTATCACTAAACCGAAGTCACTCTGGAGAAACATCATTCAATGAGCATTTTGGAAAAGTCCAGAAGGCGGAGTTAACAACGACAAGCGACTCATATAACGTCACAATAATTGTCGACCGCTCATCATTGGAATTGTTCATTGACAATGGCACTACCGTTATGACGGCACTAGTGTTTCCCAAGACTGTTTACGAAACGCTACACGTGGCGCCTAACAGTCAATCAATACACCAGCTATCAATTGACCGATTGGGCTCTGTGTGGTCTTCTAATTAGGTATTATGCCTAGGGTATTATTATGAAGTGGCAGTCAAACTCAGCATACTGGTCGTCCGCATTAACGTTTTTTACGTTTTTCCTGACCTGGTCGTTTTGCTATTCGCTCTTTCCGTTATGGCTAAACCAAACCCTAGGGTTAACCGGAAGGGAGACGGGCGTTGTCTTTGCGACCAACGCGATGGCTGCCTTATTCATAATGCCCGTTTATGGTGTTCTTCAGGACAGGTTAGGAACCGGCAAGCAGCTTTTGTTTATGTTAGGTATCCTTATGGCTGGTGTGGGTCCATTCTTTATCTTTGTCTATCAGCCGTTGCTAGAATCTTTCTTCTTTTTCGGCGCAGTAGTGGGCGCGGTGTATAGCGCGTTATCCTTTGGTGCCGCGGTGGGAACGCTTGAAGCGTTTATTGAAAGGCTTGGTCGGCAACATAATGTTGAGTTTGGTAAAGCCCGATTATGGGGGTCGCTAGGCTGGGCAAGCGCGACGTTTATTGCTGGTGGTCTTTTTAATGTTGACCCTAGGCTGAATTTTGCGCTTGCAACCATCAGCGGACTAGCGTTTGTCATCTGTCTATTCTGGTTGCCTAAATCTGCGAGCACGGCGTCGTCTTCAAACAGCAAAGTCAATTTAAGAGATGTTTGGTCGCTCTTTGGGCAGAAGAAGTTTTGGCGTTTAAGTGTGTATGTGATGGGCGTATCGTGCCTATATCAAATATACGATCAGCAATTCCCTATTTACTTTGCATCGTTATTTACCTCGCCAGAGGAAGGAAACAGGTTCTACGGTTATTTGAACTCACTGCAGGTATTCGTTGAAGCAGGGATGATGTTTGTTGCTCCTTATATTGTCAATCGAATAGGTCCAAAACAGGGCTTGCTGTTAAGTGGGGCCATCATGGCCAGTCGAATGTTGGCTTCTGGTCTGGTTGCCGACCCTGTGTCCATTTCATTGGTCAAATTGCTACATGCATTAGAGCTCCCGATCTTATTGGTCGCAATTTTCAAGTACATTGTAGCGAATTTTGACGCAAGGTTATCGGCGACGATTTACCTCGTTAGCTTTCACGTATTTACCCAGGTAGTAACAACACTTCTCTCATCGCCAGTCGGGGCGCTTTACGACACACTGGGATTCGCAGATGCTTACTTACTCCTTGGCTGTGCGGTCACGGTTAACCTTGTTGTTTCTTTTTGGCTTCTGGAAAATGCTAAGCCTGAAACGTTAGTAACAGTTAAAACGACTGACGGCTGACAAGAGAAAAACGCGCGGTTTCGCGCGTCTTGTCTGTTCTTTCTGTAAGCAGATAATTAAACGCCCACTTACCCATTTCGTAATGAGGAAGTGCCATGGTTGTTAGCCCCGGTTGTAAAAGAGAAGGGATGATATCCCAGTCATCGAAGCTGCCTATTCCAATGTCTTTACCCACTTGAAGCCCAAGAGATTGAACAACAAAGTAGACTTCCATGGCCATTGGGTCCTGACCACAGAGAATAGCGTCAGGTTTAAAGTCTTTAATTAATTCTGCTGCGCGTTTGCGGGTAATTGAGCGCTCTTCATTTTCGTCGCCAATAATGACGGACTCGATTACAAGATTGTCAGGGCTTTGTTTGGCGTCAGCAAACGCCTGCTCAACCCCTTTTTTACGAAGCTTGGCGGCAATGATATTTTCATTCAGGTTCAAAAAAGCAATACGTTTATAGCCCTTGCTCAGTATGTTCGCCGTAATCTCCCGTGCGGCTTCTTGTTCGTCGGGGACTATAGAGGGGAATTTACCATCGCTATCGAAGCAATTAGCAAGCACTGTAGGGACTTCTGAAAACTGAGACGGTAGACGAACTTCCCGATGGTACATTGCGGCATAAATGATCCCTTCCACTCGGTGCTCAAAAAGGTGATTTACGGCTCCTTCAACGCTGTACTTATTCACGTTTACGTTGAGTACCATCAACTCTTTATTGTGCTGCCACGCAAGATCTTGCGCCCCCCTAATAAGGTCAAAAGTGTAAGGCACTCTGAGTAGCTCATCTGCAATAAAGCCTACAACGCCAGATTTCTTGCGACGGGTCATTTGTGCTGCGCGATTGGGACGATATCCGAGTTCTTCGATTGCCTTAAGCACCTTCTCCCTATTCTTGGGTTTAACTGTGGGGTCGTTATTTACTACCCTAGAAACAGTTTTGAATGCGACGCCTGCATGTGCAGCTACGTCTTTTATCGTCACCATAGCAGATTATTCCCAAAAATTTTTTCATCAATATCAACGTGCTAACGCTTAACACTTTTATCACACTTTTGAATAAACTGGTAATAGCCGCGACGATTTTTATCAGCCTCATAAAAATGTAAAAAAAATGTTGAGTTAATGTGCGGCTGACATTAATATCGTAAAGACAACGTTGTTTATTTGTGTGGAAACCCAAAAAAGAATGTCAAAGAACAGCCGTACGATTTTGACATAACCAATTAAAAGTAAACGGACATAGCCTTACAGGGGGCTATGGAGGAAAACCATGAAAATATTAAAACCCACTAACAGAGGGTGGAAATTATCAGGACTCATTTTAGTGGTAAGTGCTTCTCTTACAGCATGTTCCGATAGTGATACTGATAAAAATGAGGTTGAGGCAGAGTTAATTGTTTTACAAGAAGGGCAGAGCCCCTCTGATGTAATTGGCGGTGGAAATCCTCCCGAAGAGCAACAGCCTGATGAAGATATCGTTATCACAGACAACCCAGAAATTTCCGGTCAACCTCTTTTTAACAACCCCGAAAATAGTCAACAGGTGCTCTCTGGCTTTGAATTCTGTTGTGGACAGTATAATACCTACGCTGAACACGGATTTGAAAGCGTGACTGGCGACTTCGACAAATTAGACGGAGGCTGGTGGGGAGCCGATGTTGCAGGTGTTATCGGAGAACGGGTTTTCTCAAGCTTTGGTGATGGATTTGATAGTAGTGACCAAGCACTGGGTTGGATAGGATTTAGTGCAGTTGGCACGATGGAAAGTCCATCATTTGAAATATCCGAACGATTTATAAACTTTCTTGTTGGTGGTGGCGCAAATGGTGTGTCGGAATCCAACACCACAGCGGTAGCGCTGGTTGTTGATGACGAAATAGTGTTGCAGGCTAGCGGTGACGACACAGCTATGAGTATGAGATGGGTCAGCTGGGATTTGGCCGATTATCTTGGTATGACCGCGAAAATTCGTTTTATCGATCACCACCCTGATGACAAATCTGATACTTCTTTGCCTTATTTATTGGCTGATGAGTTTCGTATATCCGATGAAGCGGCCGCCCTTCCAGAAGCAAGCAGTCAGTTGTTAACGTCGGTAAATATTTCTGTCGAACCAGAGGTGGAGGGAATCTCTGCATTTAGACGTGTTTCAGATCCTGGCCAGAATATCGCTGGGTTCGAGTTCTGCTGTGGTCAATTTAACACCTACGCGAATCACGATTTCTTGGCTACGGGAGAAATGGTCAAGCTTGATGGTGGCTGGTGGGCTGCTGATATTGTCAACCATCAGGGCGAGCGAATCTTTTCCAGCCGCGGGGATGGCTTTTCAGCAGACGGCACTGGACTTGGCTGGATTGGAGATGAAGCTACTGGCACGTTAAGCACGCCTCCTTTTGAAATCACACACAAATTTTTAAACTTTTTAGTAGGTGGCGGTACCAACGACTTTCGCAGTGACAATGCAACGGCAGTGGTGTTGCGAGTGAATGGCAAAATAGTGCGTCAGGGCGTAGGGAATGGACTAGAGTCGCAGCTTGACTGGTATACGTGGGATGTGAGTTCATTGCAAGGGCAGACCGCTGTACTGGAGATTATTGACCAGCACGAAGGAGGAGATGACGGAAGTCTCGCCTTCATCATGCTAGATGAAGTCAGACTTGCCGATTTTGCGGCAGTAGAGCCAAATAAACTCGATTTGGTGAGCATGCCAGAAGGCCATGACGTGTCTTTACCTTTGGTAATGGCCGACCCAAATCCGTATTTCCGTGATGGTGAATTCTACATTTATTATTTAATAGATACCGCATTTCATGATTGGTATCTCACTAAAACGAGCAACCTTCAGCAGGCTAGCTTTCCCCAGCGGGTGCTTGAAGCTACTGGAGATACCAATACGCAAGACCAGTGGACGGGCTCAGGCAGTGTTGTGGAAGATGCAGAGGGTCAGACGCATATTTTCTTTACAGGCCATAATGCTGACTTCAATCCAGTGGAGGCAACAATGCATGCCGTGGCGATAGACAACACGCTTACAAACTTTACTAAAATCCCAGAGGATACCTTTACGGGAAGTAATGGATATAGCGATTTTGACTTCCGTGACCCCAAAGTATTCTGGAATGAGGAAACCAATAACTACTGGATGCTTATAACCACACGCTTTGAAGGGCAAGCGGTAATTGGCTTGTATACTTCTGACAATCTTATAACTTGGGCAGCGCAAGACCCCCTGTTTATGATGAATACGCCACTTAACCTTGAAGTGCCGGACTGGATTGATTTTGGTGACAATCAGTTCATGGTGTTTTCAGATCAGAATGACGGCGAAAGGGATATCAAGTATTTGCATCAGACGAGTGCTGGGTGGGAGCTCGGAAACTATGCGTCGCTTGATGGCAAGTTTTATTATGCTGGCCGCACAGCATCTTCAGAAGACGCGACGCTTATGTTCGGCTGGATACCTCATAAAATTACCAGAACTAATGCCAGTGTGGGAACGTTTGGCGGCGACTTGGCGATTCATCAATTGCATCAGACTTCTTCTGGTGAGTTAGCAGTGATGATTCCGCATTCTTACAAAACGGAGTTTGCGGAGCCTATTTCTACCGATATACAGCAACAGGAGGGCTCGGTATCAGGTGTTGCCCCTATCTCATTGATGTCATCCTCTGCTTTTACGTTAGACACAGTGAGCGAAAAAAATCGCCTGTCGATGACGGTAAGAAGTGAAGCATCAGGCGGTAGATTCGGAATTTACTTCCCCACTGAGGGAGAAGGTGAGCAGGTGGCCAGACTTGAATTTGACACCAACAGCAATAAAGCATCATTTTATTTTGGTGACACACCTCCGACGGGTGGTGCGAGCGTAACTCCCACTCCAGCCCTTGAAGGTGAGTCGCTTTTCGTCAGAGAAGAGGCTCCTGAACAAAATATAGCGGGGTTTGAATTTTGCTGCGGACAGCACGGTACGTTGTCAGGGCATGAATTCACAAACGTCACTGGCGATTTCGTAAAGCTTGATGGCGGCTGGTGGGGTGGTGATGTCGCTAACAACGTGGGTGAAAGGGTATTTTCGAGCTTTGGTGACGGTTTTGAGGAAGACGGAACTGCCCTTGGCTGGATTGGTTTCGAGGCAACTGGAAGTGCAGACTCTCCGTCTTTTGAAATTACCAAACCCTACATAAACTTCTTAATTGGCGGTGGTTCCAACCCGTTTGACAGCGCTAATGCAACCGCTGTTGCATTGATGGTAAATGGAGAAGTCGTGCGTAGCCAATCAGGCGTTAATGCTGAAAAAACGGCGGATGATAAGTTTCGAATGGAATGGGCCACTTGGGATGTCAGTGATCTTATAGGACAAACCGCCGTTATCAGATTGATAGATCAACATTCAGATGACGGTACAGATACAGCGCTACCCTATCTTTTGGCCGACCAGTTTAGAGCCGCTGATTTACCTGCGGTCAGTGACGGTGAAGAAGTGAGTTCCGGAAGTTTAGATGCTCAAGTCGCAGTACCTATGGAACTAACCTCTGACGTTAAACTTGATGTGTGGTTAGACCCAGAAGCAGGGCTAGGAACGGTTTACATCAACGATTTCAGAGCGCTCAGCTTCAGACTATACGACCTTGATCAAAGGCCGATAGGGGTTTATACACGAGAGCACAATATTTCAATAGTGGATCTTCAGAGATTCACAAAGAATCCGTAACTATAAGCCATGAGCAGATCACAGAGATGTGGTCTGCTACTTTGATGAGGAGCTCAGCTAAACGTTGTATCTGACAGAAGTTCTATAAGCCTACTCGTAATATCCAAGCCAGTATCGTTTTCTATTTTCAAAAAATAAGGGCTGGGGTTGGCCTCTAAAAAAAAGTATTTTCCCTTTGCACTTTTACGCCAGTCTATCGCACACCAGTGCATACCTAATGCTTTGCATATTTTGACAGCTAGCTGCTGAACATCTCTGGGGACTAGGGTTACTGACACACTGGCGTTGTCGTCATTCCTGTAATCTAATTCACTTGAGTCGATTTGTACGCTGAGTACGTCATTGCCAAGCACATAGCTTCGTACATTCACGCCTGCAATATATTTTTGAAAGGTAACAGGGCGTTCACCTAAAAGCGCATTGAGTAACGGGCGCATGTTTGGTTGTTTATTCACAAACTGCGCAGTTCGACCGCCGCGTACGGGCTTGTAAATAACGTCTCGCATATTGTTACAAAACTGCGAAGCAACCTCGGGTGCATTGCCAACAAAGGTGTAGGGAATATGTGCTCCTAGTTTGCCAGCAATACGCGATTGATAAGGTTTACACTGGTGGCTTCGAACAGCGTCGATAGAGTTCACCCATTTAATGTCGCTATAGCTGAACCAGCAAAGTAGCGTACTTGCTCGCTCCTGCTCAACCCACCCTGCGTTTTCTAGCAAAGTAGATTCACCATCATGAGGTCTATCACCTTGTGTTTGAGCATCTGCACTGGCATCGTTTTTAGCATTATCACGAGGGGCTTTTAGCGGTATGCCAGGTAGGTACTCATGCCAATAAGCGGCCTGGGTATTCGAGAACGTAACTCTAGGTTGGTCGCAAAGTGAAGGCGAATTGAAATGAATTAGCCCGTCATCGAAGTCAGGGTCATAGCTGATCTTCCAAGTAGAACCAAAATGTTGCGTATTGGCGAAATAAAAGGGCGTGTTATTTTGGTGAAGTGCTTTGGCTATATGTTGAATTTGTGGGTCTTGCTCACTGCCTAGTAGTGCGACGTGCATTTGCGTTCCTTGCTAGCGTTTTAAGTGTTCATAGAATCTAGTAGCCCTTAAAGCAACACATGGGATACTGTCTAAACCGTATCCATGTGTTGACTTTGATAAGCGGTAAGTTACGACAAAATATCAGGTAGTTTGCCGCCGCCTTCACCAATAGCCATGGTTATGTAAACGGGCTCTTTAGGTGTTGGACCGACTACCGGCACACTTTCACTTAGGCGAGCTCGTAGTCCGCCGGATACCTCAAATAGCTGAGATTCAGCAACGGTAGCAAGCTTAGTATTTGCTGGTTGGTTCTGAGTTAATGGATGGTTTTTCATAATGTACGCTCCTTGTAGTGGCGTGGTGAGTAATGAAGTGGACACGCTTATAGCGAAGCCACTTCTTGGTAAAGGGTTCTAAAACAGCAGGCAATAAGCACAGAACGGTTGCTAATGTTGAGCTTTTTGTAAATGTTGGCGCAGTGAAATTTGACGGTCCTTTCACTGATGAATAGCTCTGAGGCAATAACCTTATTTGAGCGTCCTTCCATTATTTTGTGTGCAACTTGTAGTTCGCGTTTTGATAAACAGTCAATGGGGATAACGCTGTTCCGGGCGGTAATGCCGTTCGCATCTATTTGCATGCGTTCAGCTGCTGTCATCAATACTGCGGGTTCTCTGATTTCATGTGTTTTCATAGTGTTTCTCCGTGTTTACCTGATGTTGCGCTTCCTGTTACTTCAGTGGGAGGGCATAGATGTAAGTTGCCGTTTTCCAGACGATAAACCTTGTCTGCCATGGCAATTGATTGAGGCCGATGTGCCACAATAATTCGCGTCATATTTAGAGACTTAAGGTGATGATTTATCTGAGCCTCGTTTTCCATATCTAGGTGACTGCTTGCTTCGTCTAAAAATAAAATGTCTGGCTCTTGGTAAAGCGCTCTTGCTAGAAGCAGGCGCTGTTTTTGACCACCACTTAAGCTGCTACCCATATCACCGACCAAGGAGTGGTATTGCATAGGCATTTGCATGATTTCTTCATGGATACAGGCAAGCTGAGCGACGTAAACCATTTTCTTGAGGTCGGGAGCTTCTTCAAAACAACAGATATTTTGCGCGATGGTGCCGCTTAAACAGGTATCCTCCTGAAGCACTGACGCGATGACTGGGTTTGTAGAGCTTGGGTGTTCGATATTGCCTTCTGAAACAGGGTACAGTCCCATCAGGCACTTAAGCATTGTGCTTTTTCCACAGCCGCTATCGCCTGTGATTGCGACGATCTCTCCGCTATGTACCGAGAACATTAGATTTTTAAACACCCACGCATTGGTTTCACTGTAGCGATAACTGAGCGCCGTCGCTTTAAGCGCTACAGGGCGAGTTTTGGCATCAAGAAGCGAGGGCGTACTTGCGCCATCAGGTGTTAAAACGTTAGGTGCAAGTGAGTTGGACGTGGATGAGTTGGGGACGTCTGCATTGCTAAAATGAACGTTTTGTTTTTCAAATGTATCGTCCTTAGTTTTTAACGACAGAGGCTTCTGCTGTGATGGTGTAAGTAAAATGTCGCTTAAGCGGTTGAAGTGAACACCTAACATACTAAGCTCAATCAGCTTGTTAACTACGCCATCTAATGCGCTGACAAAGCGAGCTTTGTACGCCATAAATGCCAGCAGCATCCCTATCGAAAGGGTTCCTTCCATAACCAGGCTGGCACCAATATACACAACGACCAAATTTTCAGCGCCAAACAATAGCTGATTGGTCAGTGCGCTGCCTATGTTGATTTTTCCAAGAGTGATGTCTTTGTTTAGCGTGGCGACAAGCTTGTTTTGCCACTGCCCGTGGCGCTGTACTTCTTGGCTGTATACGCGAATAGGTAGGATAGCGCGTACGCTTTCCATAAAGTGACTTTGTTCTAATGCTGCAAGCGCAATGCGTTCAGTTGTAAGACGTTTAATAAACGGCAGCAGTCCAAGACGAACGGCGAGGTAGGCAAGCATGATCGCCACTACAACCAGAGTGAGTTTGGGCGAATATAAAATCATTACTGCTAGTGTGATCACTGCCATGAGCCCGTCTAACAGCGCAGTAACCAGGCCGGTGGTTAGGAACTCACGAATACTCGCCAGTGAGCCAAAGCGGGATACCACATCGCCAATATGTCGCTTGTCGAAGTAGTCCAAGGGAAGCGATAATAAGTGCTTAAATACCGACGCCGACATTTGAAGCTGAAGGCGAGACGACACCGACAGAATAACGAACTTTCTTATCCCGCTAGTAAAAGTTTCTATTATTAGTAGCAGGGCAAACCCTATTGCCAGCGCTTTCAGTAATGCATCGTTGTTGTAAATCAATACATCATCTACGACTGTTTGCATGTAATAGGGTGAAGCAAGTGCAAATAACTGCAACACAATCGATAACGCAAAAAGGGTTAGAAGATTGCGCTTAAACCCTGTTGTTCGAGTGAAGAATTGACTAAGACCCAAACGTGGCGCGGACTTCTTGGGACTAAATGTGTCGCTAGGCGTGACTTCAAGTGCAATACCGGTAATGTACTTCGACGCCTCAGAATAAGTGAGTTTTCTTTCTCCAAGCGCGGGGTCGTGAATGGTAAGGGTTTTTCCTTTCACTTTAGTTAACACAACAAAGTGATTCATGTTCCAATGTAGAATTGCAGGGCAAGATAATTGCGCTAAGTGCTCCATTTCTATCTTGATGGCGCGGGTTTGGAAACCCAAATCACTTGCAATGCGCATTACGTCTTTTAACGTAGTGCCTCGTAGCGACACAGACACAGTCTGACGTAGAGCATTTAGATCACGTTTATCAGAATAGTACTGCGCAATCATAGTCATACAAGCAAGTCCACACTCAGCTGCTTCGCTTTGCAGTACAACGGGCACACGCTTTTTTGTATAAAGGATTTGCGTTGAAAGTGGGTGTGTAATGTTCATCATGATTACAGCTTCCCAGTAATGCTATACAGTGGTTCCATTAACCACTCCATCAACGTACGTTGACTTAAATCTACGTCTGCAGAAAATGTCATCCCAGCTTTCAGTGAAATATTGTTTCCATAAGCCAATATTTCTTTTGTATTTAGCGTTGCAGTAACAAGATAAGCGGGTTCACTAATAGAAATAGGGATGTCGGTAAGCTCACCAGGTAGCACCAACGAAGGTGAAATGTTCACTATCTCGCCTGACTGCACACCAAATTTTTGATAAGGAAATGCGTCGTATCGAATATGCAGGGCTTGGCCTTTGCGTAAAAATCCAGCAGACCGCACGGGAACTGCAATACGCGCTTGAATGTCAGCATTTTTAGGCAGTAAGGTAAGAAGCGGGCGAGAGCTATCGATGGTATATCCCGCCTTTACTTGAAGGCCGGATATCACGCCATTGTGAGGCGCATAAATCGTTTCTTCTGCGTTACTCTTGTGACTTACTATTTGCTGCGTGAGATCGCTCAAGGTGTTCTCCACGTTTGCCATTTCATTGGCCTGCTGTTGAGGCAAAGTGGCAAGTTCATGGTGGAGAGCAGCGATATTCGCCTTTTCGTCATTTTGGTCTTTTTGGGCCAACGTAAGCTGTTGTTCGGCGGTCAATCTTTGTAGCGTATGGTTTTCATAGTCTGCTTGGCTAATGTGCCCTTGATTAAGTAAGGTTTGCGCTTTCTCCCACTGCTTTAGTGCTAGTGCCCACTGGGTTTGCGACAATTCAACGATGGCGTCTAAAGCCGTTAATGCCCGTTTGGCTTGGCTTAGTTGTTCTTCTAAGCCTTGTCGCTGCGCTCTATGCAACACATCAAGACGTTGAATACTTTGACGTGTTCGATGCTGCTTTGCTTCAAGCTCAGCGAGCAACTGCGTGCTAACTTTATTACCTGATGCATCATCGCTACTGTAGTTGATCTTAATTAGCGGCGCGCCCTTACTCACTAATTGACCTTCACTGACCAATACATCAAGCACTTTGCCGCGCCTTGCATCGGCATAGAGCTTAAAAACGCCATGATTGGGTTCCAGCCATCCACTCACTGATGCCTTTCGTGCGTAGCTTCCCGTATTTAGATAAATAATCACTGCCAAAATCCAGACCACAAGCAGGCCAGCTATTGCAGAATAAACAGGTTTTGGGGTCATTAAAAAACGTCCATCAACAGCATTTGATTGCTCATCAATGACTTCCTTTCTAAACAGTCCTGTTCTCATCTCCATTCCTTTTTTGTTTATGCATTTGCGTTGCAGTGCTTATCTAACTTTGTTTGGGTCACGTTAAAGGTATCTGGCCGCCACTTCCGTTTAGGCTTTTTCTCCTTGGCATCACAGTCCTTGACGCCTCCGTTTTGTTACTACCAGATACCTTGTGGTCAACATTACTGCGGTGACGGTGTTCACTTTAGGTGGGTTGGGAACTTGATGAATTACTGCTAAGGTCTATATTTCAGTAGCACACGGTTTCACTGGTGTTGGCGCATTTTTGAAAGCGGCTGGCTCAAATTTAGAAGTGATTCAGACACAAATAATTGCCAGTAAAATACAAAGAAGTCATAGAGCTGTATAAAGAATGTGCTATAAAAAACAAAGGAATATGAAAATAACACGGTAAAAACACACAGAAGGAAGCCTCATGTTTGTGCCCAGCATACTTTTAAAGCAACTCTATACACGCGCAAGTCTTACGAAGACAGATAAAGGCTTATCTTTTTCTCTGAAAAACAGATTGAAAGACGCAACCATTAAAGAAGTAAAGTGGATATCTCTTGATGGCGAAAAAATTCCAGAGCATAAAATTTCACTCCAGTTAACTCCCGACTCCAGTATTTCCATAGAAGCATTAAATAAATCAGACGGAGAGCCCTTTGGCTTGCGTCAAACCATTACCGTGCATTTAGATATTGATGAAGCGCCGTGCCCAGAAAAGCGAAAACTGGGTATTTGCTTTTCTGCTTCGCCTTTTGGAAAGCTTAAATTTGAAGTGGAAGACAATATTACTGCGCCAGGACAACGCAGCGCTTTTATTCCTCGTGACGACATGGATGACTACGGCGAAAGTATTATAAAAACACGCCAAGAATATTTCGAAAGCGCCACCGGAAAGAAAATTGATCACGTAGGTAAGTACTCAATCGACCCACAAGCGCTTAAGGGGAATATTGAGCATTTTATTGGCGTGGCGCAGGTTCCTATTGGTATTGCAGGGCCGTTGAAGATAAACGGAGAGCATGCACAAGGGGAGTTTGTCGTGCCGTTAGCGACTACCGAAGGTACGCTGGTGGCATCGTACAACCGAGGCATGAAGCTGCTTAACATGAGCGGTGGCGTAACGGCAACGGTCGTCGACGATGCTATGCAGCGAGCCCCTGTATTTATTTTTGAAAATGCACGAGGTGCCAGAGATTTCGTTAAATGGATTAAAGCAAACTTTGAAAAGATTAAGGAAGAAGCAGAAGCGACCTCAAGTATTGCTAAGCTGACGTATATCGACCATTTCCTATCGAACAAATTTGCGTTTTTGCGTTTTAACTTTAAGACCGGTGACGCAGCGGGTCAAAACATGGTTGGCCGTGCTACCTTCGCAGCATGCGGGTGGATACTTGATCATTATGAGGGGATAGAGAATTTCTACCTTGAGTCTAACTTTGCTACAGACAAAAAGGCCTCTCAAATAAATATTATGCGTACCCGTGGTAAACGGGTGACAGCTGAAGCCACTATTAAACGCGAACATTTATTAGAAGTAATGCGCGTAGACCCCAAACAGATAGATTATCACGGCCGTGTAGCTGGCGTAGGATCTTTCTTGTCTGGTGTGAATAACACGGGTCTGCATTCACCAAACGGTATTACTGCTATGTTTATCGCCACAGGGCAGGATGTTGCAAACGTATCTGAATCGTCGGCGGCAATGATGTATTCAGAATTAACAGACGACGGTGACCTGTACGTGTCTATTACCATTCCATCGCTCATCGTAGCGACGTATGGCGGTGGTACAGGAATAGGTACACAGCGCGAGTGCTTAGAGTTGCTGGATTGCTACGGGCGAGATCGCGTGTATAAATTTGCAGAAATTGTGGCGTCTGTGGTGTTGGCTGGAGAGATATCACTAGCATCAGCCATTAGTTCGTCAGACTGGGTGTCGTCACACGAACAGTATGGCCGAAACAGATAAAACCTTGGCCAACGAGGCGATTCATCGGCCAATAGAGACTAAAAATATTGGCCGATGAAAGCGCCGCGGTTTCGCTTCGCCACCGCCTGCATAAATGCACTGAAGCGCTGTGCGTTTCCATTACTTCGGCTAAAGCCTACGCCGTGTATACGAATAACAGGCTGTCCATTGGCACCCTGGTTAGCTTGGGTAATCTGACTTACAATCTGATCTAAATTCGGCCTTTGATAATCATCACCAAACACGTAAAGACTCACGCGCCCCTTGGTGTTTTTATACAGCTTGATGGCTTTAAGGATCCCCGCTTCAGGCTGACTCGCCCCTCCTTTAAAGCTCTTCATTTGGCTCATTGCGGTATCTCTCATTGTTTGTCTGTCATCTAGCCATTGCCCAGCTCTACTGGAAAACATAAAGCTTCCGTCAGCAGACATAATCTGAAAACCTTTCATTTTAGGATGGTTTTTTAAAATGTCGTTTACGATGGTGATCACGCGATTCCAACCACTGCCAGAGGACATGGAACCCGAGTTATCGATAGCAAAAATAACGTACTCAGCATCGGTGGGAATTCCACCAACATCATCGTCAGGGGTATCTGTCGGATTCGGCGTATTTAACATAGCGGTTGCTTGGCGTATTTCGTTACGCAGCGACGAAGCTTTGTCTTTCAGTTGATTAATGGTTTGTTGTGCGCGTGGTATCGATGAGTCTAAATTGTCTTTCTGTTCCGTGACGGAAGCCGTTTTGCTTTGTGCTGCTTTCAGTTCTTGTTGCTTATCTGACAGTGCGCCTTTGAGCGTTTCCACATCAACTTGAGCCTGTAATACCTGGTCAATAAGAACGCTTACGTTACTAGGGCCGCGCTCGGTGTCTTCAGTACCGTTTTTGGCCAGAAGCACCAGCATAACTACGGCGCCGAAAGCACAGGAAATTATGTCGAGAAAGGCAATGTTGAATACCTCAACGGGGGCTCGTTGAATTTTGCGCATTAAGGCCACTCCGGAGCAGGTGATAGGAAAGTGCCGCTTGTTGCGCGGGTCCATTCCCAGTACATAGGTGAAGCAAAAGGATCGCCCTCAATGGGCAGCAAAATCACATTATAATGCACGCCTTTCTTAGCGCGCTTAACGGTTTCAACAAATAAGGTCTTACGGCAATCTGATGAAATTGACTTTTTACTACTAATGAAGCTTTTGCAGCTCATAGGTAGTCCGTCACCCAAGGTAGGAAGGCCATCGGTGACAATATACACATCGGTGATGTTTGGGTTAGCTTTAAATAAAATGCTTAAACCTTCTTGAAGATTTGTTCCTCCATTGGGGACGACAGCACCGAGGTCTTTAACTATTGCGTTCATCGAACCGCTGACTTTGGCACTATTTACATCACGAAGGCCTAGTGTGGTAGCGGTGTCTGAAAAAGTCACTACGGTGACTCTTGATTCTAAAGGGACTCGCGCGAGCATCCATTGGGCTACCCGTTTGGTGCGTATCCACTTCGGCGTAGAGACCTTCTGGCTATCACTCAACGCTAACTTGCCTAAAATATCCACCAAGTTGTCGCCCATCATTGACGCACTTTTGTCAATTAGCAGACCTATTTCCGGGCCCTCTATTTTCATGCCAGTGATGTAGTTCTGTTCGCCGGTACCTTGCATTTGAATGTTGGCTGACTTTTCTACTTCTTTAGACAATGCGGCTAGCTGGTTTTCAAGATCAGCCACTACTGCCATTTCTGTAGAGATATCTTGCAGTAGTTTTGACTGGTCTTGCGTTGTATCTGCTTGCGCTTGCTGAGCATCGTCTTGCTTCGCTGACTCAAGGGCAATTTTATCGTTTAATTCGTCAATCGACTTTTTGAGTTTTTGTTGTTCTTGCTCTGCGGCGGCGAGTTCCTGCTCTAATTTTTCTTTCTCTTCAGTTGGTGTAGGTGTAAACGCTTTAAAGTCGACCAGAATGAAAATAAGAATAACCGCGCCAAGGCCACAGGCCATAACGTCTAAAAACGCCAGGTTAAATCCGTCTTCGGCTTTACGCACTTTAGGCATTACTGTCTCGCCTAATTAGTTGTGAAGGTGTGACAGAAGGTGGTGTTCACAAGACTCTTGTGTGCGAATTACCATAGTGTCTTGGCGACCATTTAACAGGTGCATTAACAACATTAATATAAGCGATATAAAAAGCGCGACGAGCGTAGAGTTGAACGCAACGCCCAGCGAAGCCGTCATTCCCGCGATATCACCATCTAGGGCTGCGTCTGCTTGCGCAAGGGCTGCGCCAATACCGCGAACAGTGCCAACGAAACCAATCGAAGGAATAGCCCAGATTATGTAGCGAATCACGTTATTACCACTTTCAAGCTGGGCAGCAATATTTTCTACCGAAGCGTGGATTGCATCGGCAGCATGCTGCACGTTCTGTGTGTTTTTAAAGCGTCTAATGCAGTTTATCCACGTGCTGTATGCGGGGGTGTCGCTATAAGATGAAGACGAAAGCTCATCTAACGCTTTATCTACATTTAGTGGCGTATCTTTGTTGTGCTCAGGCAGTAAGTCTCGTGAGTAAATCTCTTCTTCATCCAGCAGCTTCCAAAGTTTGTAAACCATTAGGAAAATGCAAAACAGCATCAGCGAGATACAAACCTGTTGCTCGATATCTTTAAGAATAACCCAGAAAGAGGATAGGGACGCTGTGCCAGCCGTTGCCATGACTTTTTCGGCCGCGGGGCGAATGACACCGGCAAATAGGAAATGTACCAAGGCAAATATAAATAGAAAGACCCCGCCACTTACAAGAAAGCTGGGGTTCATTGACAACGTATTCTCTTTATTCATCATCATTCCTTGATAGTTAAATGTTAGTTGGAAAGTCTTGCGGCGAATCTAACGATACAAAGTACGCACTTGCGGTGCCCGCAATGGCCAACAATACTGCAGCAATGATCAGTTTCTTTTTCATATTAATTCTCGTATCTCGCTATGCGAAAGCCTATATCGTCAGCAGGTTCAGTCTCACCGCTGCGCGCGCTTGCGCGAATATTTTTAAGCCGACCCGTTTGAAACGACGCGCCTTTTACTACGTGTTTACCTTGTCCAACAGGGCCTAGGTAGTCGTCAAAAGTACCAGACTGGTTTGATGGTGAATTCTGGTAAACATCGTGGACCCACTCACGCACATTGCCATCTAAATCGTAGAATCCACCGCGTTCAGCTTTGAACGAACCAACAGGGGCTTTGTCGACAAATCCGTCATCGTAGTCTTTTAAAATGAAGGTCTGTTTCCCACTTAGCGATGCATCAGCGAAGTTACCTTGTTTATCGCGAAGCCTAAACTGATTACCCCAAACAAAGATTGTTGGTGATGCTCGGCGATTCATTTTTGCAACGAATTCCCACTCGGCTTCCGTAGGTAAACGATAGCCTTTCGAGGTTTTATCAATACCCGTTACTCTGCCATTTTGAACAACATAAAACGGTGTTAGTCCTTCCTTCTCGCTTAGCCAATTTGTAAACGCAACCGCATCACTCCACGAAACATTCGTGATCGGTAGCTTGCTGCTAGGCCCTTTCCCTGCGAACGCGGCGAACTGCGCCTGAGTAACCTCGTGATTAGACATCCAGAATTTACGCGAAAAAGATACGTCTCTTTGCGTTTCATTGCGCTGGCGATCCTTTTCGTTTGCAGGAGAGCCCATAGTGAAGGCTTTGGGTGTAACAAGCGAAAGTTGAATACCCAGTGTATTTGCAAAAAGCGGCTTACCTTCACGCCGTCTTGCTTCAAACTCTGTAAGCATATCAGCGTGTACTTTCACCGGCTTGTTTGCACTAGGTGTAATAGTCTTGGTAACACTGCGATATCCTTCACGTTCGAATGTTACTGTGTGCGGTAAAGCTTGAAGCGTTAAATTAAGCGGCGTTTGACCTTTAGGTGAACCGTCGATGAAAACTTTTGCACTTAACGACGCGCTTATATTCACTTGTCCTCGCTCTTCTTGAAGGTTGAAGGTAAGCGCTTTGTTCTCGCCGGGAGCTAGCGTGATCCGCTGGCTTTGTGAAATAAATCCGGTTTTTTCATACTTGACGATATGTGGCGTATTCGCATCCACACGAGATCTTGTATCAGTCGGTTTATTATTTACTGTAAGTACGCCGCCTTGAGGGTCTGTCGAAACTGTTATCTGTGCTTGAAGGGGTTGAAGGTTATAGTTTCTTGTCGGGTTAGGGCGTTGGCTAGTGACTTCAACGGTGTCTTCCAATGGCTCTAGCCCTGACTTCGTCACGACAATTTCGTACTTACCGCCATTCATATTAATAGAAAGTGGCGTGACACCCATATCTTTACCGTCAAGGGAGACATTAGCACCAGAAGGGCTTGAGTTTATGCTAATTGCGCCCTTAACTGGAGAAAGTGAAATAACTTGTTCAATTTCCTGCGCGATATCTGCATCAAATTGGATCTCACCCGTTTCATAATGCGGATGACTGGCGCTTGCTCTGTAGCTGCCCTTTTTTAATTTCGTTACGTAGGTTCTTGATACCGCTACTTTCTCAGCGTTTAAATGCCAGGTTATTTCACTCAACGAAGGGGAGGTTGATAGGGTGACTTTTGCCGGTAAAGGAACGAGCGTAACTTTAATAGTGCTTGGCGAGTTGTCGTTAATAACAACCGTGGCGTCTTGATATTTTGGGGCCGAAACCTGGACTTTGGCATGGCTACCAAACACGTAAAGCTTGTCACTGATGAACATCGCACTACCACCTAAAACAGCAAATTGCGGATTTTGTGCTGCACGTTCTGGAGAAACTGCAAAGGCATAACCTTTGGTTAGAAACAGCCAGCCAAAATAAACAACGAGAACGGCGGCCAGTCCTATTAATGAAGCTATAGCAACGCCTTTTCTTCGCTTCTTTCCTTTGGCTATGGCGTCATCAATACTGCTCACTAGATAGGTCCTTATACTTTTTCAGTACATACAACATGTACTGATAGGTTGGTGTCTGACGGTGAAACAACAATCTCTTGAATGGTTGAGCGATAACCTTCGCGGCTCCCTTCAATGCGATATGTACCAGGTTTCAGCTGAATGGTTTTTGTTTTTACTTCCCCCACGAGACCTACTCCAAGTACTTTAATGTAGGTATCGTTATCCGACGTTATTGTTACGGAGCGGGGCTGATTGATATTGTCGATCACTTGCTCAAGTGAAGATATTTGGGCACGCAGTTTTGCGCTCTTTTCTGCATGTGAACCTGCTCGCGCAATGTCTTTAAGGGCTAGATTTCTGACATTGTTATCCGATAAACGTTCTGGCCGCCTTTGGTAAGCGCTCAAGCTTTTTTCTGCATCGAGTATGGCTTCGGCATTTTGTTTTGCCTCAAGTAAAGCAGGGCTGGCTGGAAAGCTAGCGAGGCCTTTATTAGCTAGCAGCTTTACGGTTTGCCATTCATCTGCGCTGACAAACAAGGCGACTTGATTTTCAATTTTCTGCTGCTCTTGTGAAGCAATTAAAGACGCGAGCTTTTTACTAATGGTGGCAAGCTCACTGCTTGAAGCTTTTAGACTTTTGGCGTCATTGAGGAATTCTGCGGCAGCAGGGTAGTCACCTTGCTCGATAGCTCGATTTGCCTGAGCTAGCAGCGTATCAAATCGGCTGTCTTGCAATTGCCGGTTAATAGCATCAAGTGCTTGCTGTGCGTCTTTACGGGCAGGATCTAACTGTACTATTTTTGCGTACGCTTCGCGCTGTTTGCTGATGTTGTTCTCGACCTTACCAATGCGTGCCTGCTCGTAGGCGTCTTGCACCTCGTCAAATACATCAATGCGTTGCTGCAAAATGTTAGCTTTTTCGAAATCAGGGTTTATCGTTAACGACGTTTTGTTTAGGTTAAACGCGCTTGAAACATTCCCGTTATTGAAGGCAAGGAGGGCGTCTTCATAAGGTTGAGTATAGGCGTTTTCGTAGTCAGTATTTATTGTGTCAACTGAGCTCTTTATATCATCCAGTGCATTTATAACTGCGCTGTAGTTGGACGCGCCATATTCATTAAACGCAGTATTCAACTTGCGCTCAACTTCACTCGCTTTTTCTAAGAACATCTGGGAGTGTGAAACGCGACTAACCAAGTCGTTTACACTTTGTTTTGACTCGCTAAGCGCCATTTGAAGGGTTTTTCGTTCTTCTGCATTAACTTCCACAGCGGGTGTAGCTTTTGCGGTTTGGGGTACTGCCGTCGTGTCATCCGTGGCGTCCGTAACGTTCGATGTGACAGTAGGCATATATGAGATAAGGAGCACGCCTGCGACGCCTATCAACATGACCAGTGAAAAACCGAGCAGTGACTTTTTTATGAGTGCCTTTTTCTTTGCTCTGCTTTGCTCTATTTGTTGCTCAACGCTTGGCATGCGTAACCCTTTACTCTCTAACTTAACAATAGAATAGATATCTTATTTAATGGTTTTGATAACACCAACGACTGGGCTTATAGCGCAGTCATTGGTGTGGATTCCATGTCATAGATATCTTTAAGGCGAGCGCGAAGCTGGTAGTATTGTTCGCTTGCTGTGCCTTGAAGCTCAATTCGTTGATTGTCTATTTCAACAATTTGATCGGCTACCTGAATATCAAGGTTTTGACCCATTTCATCGAATAGATCCCGTTGGGCGTGAAGCTCTTTGTTAGTTTTGATTGCTTCGCTCAGTGTACCAATTGCGGCAATACCAGCACCTGCAGCGGCTACTTGACCAGCCGTTGAGCTAGAGTTAGAGCCTAAAAGCACTGACGCGACTGCGAATAACCCTGCCGTGACTTGTTGTGTGGTGCGCTCTGCTTCAAGTTCTCTGATTTTCTTGGCTTCAGGAAGTGTCTCTTTCTGGTACTTGCGGTATGGCTCTTCAGTGGTTACCCAGAAAGAATCATAGGTTTCTTGAAGGCTATCAATAAATTGTTCGTCTTTTGCCTGTATGGCGCGCACGCGACGAAGCATTGGATCGCTATCTGAAGGCGCACTTACTAGCTCAATCTCACCTCTTCTGCCTTGAGTAAGGTATTGGCTAAACGACTCAGGGCTATACATTTGTGCGTAGCGCAGGTCTGACACCATTTGCACTTCTTGCTTGTAAGCATCGGATTTCTTTATAAGCAAATCATAAACGAATTTTGCAATTTGCTCGAACACTGGGCCGTTAGGGTTTTCGCCGCGAGACATGGCATCGCGATACCAGCCTTCACTTACGCGGTATTCAAATTCTTCTTCACCCCATACTGTGTTTTTAGCGTCCATCACTTTCACGCCAATTTCTACAGTTTCAGTATCTGAGTAATTAATTTTGCCCAGCACGTAAACATCGGCAAGTGCAGAAGCATCTGGCGTTACGTTAATGCTGCCGAAAGATTTGGTTTCACCTAGGGCTTCTTTGGTTGCTATCGCAAAGCGGTTAGCTTCTAAGCGACGCACTTGAGGCCAAATCCCTTCCTCTTCTATTTCATCGTAATCGATAGTGCCATCACGTTCTGTAGGAAAGCCCGGGTCAAACACAGGTATGGCAACATCCATATAAATTTCGGAGTTGTAGTTGTAGGTATTTTTTTGCGCGCCTAACGCCTGACCGCCCCCTGGGCCTACCATAGATGGTCCTACACTGGTGACATTAGTCTGCGTTGAGCCACATCCGCTCAAGAGTATAAACGATGCTGTTGCGACCACGGTAAACAGGGCCTTGGGTTTAAATGAAGACATATCCTTTCCTTCCTCTGATTTTTTATTTACAACCGTATTGCTCTTTTAATGCTTGGAAATGCGCCTTTTCAGACTCAGTTGTTGCTCCTTGCAAGCCGGCAATTACGGCGTCACATACCGCTGAACTTCCACCTTTCGCTTGTCCTCCAACAGACTGTTTTGAAGGATCAGAACTTGAAGTGGTTGTTTGTGTATTCGTCGATGATTCTTGAGACGCAGTGCTGCTTTGTGAGCTAGACTGCCCAGCGCCTGCCCCCGAAGATGATGTGCTCGAGGTATTACCCGCACCAGCGCCTTGCCCTGTACCTTGACCCGCCGCGCTAGCTACGCTTTGTGCGCTCGATTGCGCCGCTGAGTTCATGCATTCTTCGCTTTGGTTTAGCGCGCCAAATAAGGAGTCGTCTAACGCTTGTATTTTCTCCGCTTCTGTCATCGTAGATAGATCTTGTTCGCCAAAATCGAGAACGGCGCAATCTTGATAATAGGTAGGGGCTTCGCTCGTTTGAGCGCCAGCTGAAGCAAAAATGAGTGCGTTAAGCAGTAATGCTAGTGGCAAATAATACTGCATGGCGAATAAGTCCTTTTAATCTGATTTGGGGTGGTTCATATATTACCCTCCATCCTTAAAGCAGTTATACCACTCTTTTACTTAAGACTAAACTCAGTTTTAAACATGCACAGGTAAGTTTTCATATTCAGAAAATAAAAAGCCGACGAAACAGGAAGCTTTCGTCGGCTTTAGCGTTGGGTTAATTAAGGCCTACTAGTTTATGTTATTTATTGCTACAGGCCTTTGGACGCAGAATTAATGCTCCCAATGATAGTGGTGCGCTTTCGCTTCCACATCATCTGCCGTTTGTTGCGGCATAAAGGTGGCATTGTCTTGTTCAAAGAAGAACGGTTTGCGTTTTTTCTTACTGCCCACTTCGTTCATGGTGGCCGACTCGTATACGCGTCCATTTAGTACAGTGTATTCTACGAATTCACTCTTTCTAATGTCGCTTAATACGTCGCCATCAATCACCACTAGGTCAGCAAGTTTACCTTTTTCGATACTGCCAAGATCTTTGCCCATACCTAGGTGTTTCGCGCCATCAATAGTACCGCCGCGTAGCGCTTCCCAAGGCGTAAAGCCGCCTTGTTCCATGATCCACAGCTCCCAGTGAGCAGCTAAGCCTTCACGCTGTCCGTGAGCACCAATATGTACACTGACCCCATTATCTCGGAGCTCTTTGGCGTAGCTTGCTACGTTTTGGTGGTTGTACTGATTTTCTGGCGCAGTAGGTCTGCGGATCGCACGGCTGTCTAGAATCGTCGACGGGATATAGCGAAGAAGACGCGGGTTCTTCCACACTTCAGTTTTGTCGTACCAGTACTCTTCACCCATCATGCCGCCGTACGATACAACAAAGGTTGGCGTATAGCCGAACTCCGTGGCTTTCCATAGTTGAGTGACGTCGCTGTAGCCTTTTTCCACAGGAATGCTGTGCTCAAGACCCGTATGGCCATCTACCAACATAGTCAGATTCTGCTGAAGCTTACCGCCTCCTTCAGGCACTACCATCATCTCTTGATTTTTTGCTGCCCACAGCACTTGCTGACGCTGGTCACGACGCGGCTGATTGTAGCTTTTCACTGAAATAGCACCGGCTTCTTTCAAGCGCTCTACGTGGAAATAGGCATCTTCATAATTGTTGATAATCGCTTTGTAACCTAGTCCTTCTGCACCGTATAAAATCGTGCCGGTGGAGTAGATACGTGGCGCAACAATATCGCCTTTACGCTGTAATTCTGCCGCAGCAAAAATTTCTGTCGTGTCGTTTGAAGGATCATGAATGGTTGTTACGCCGAACGACACATTCGAGTACTGACTCCAGTTTTGCTGAGGAATAATCTCATTGCGGCCCTGCGAGCCGTGAGCGTGCGCATCAACAAGCCCTGGGATAATGGTTTTACCCGTTGTGTCTATTTTCATTGCATCATCAGGAATGGTCACATCGCCACGTTTACCCACTGCTTCAATGCGGTTGTCTTTAATCAGCACAACGCCATCTTCAATCACCTCTTGGGTGTTGTCGGCATCGCGCATGGTTACCACTTTACCGCCAACCAAAGCTTTGTAACCAGATGGCTTGTCAGCTTTAGTGGTAAACGACAAATCCATACCTTCAGCTACCGGCTCAGGCAGCGTTTCCGCTGCGCCATCAACAAAGGCAAAGGCTTCATCGAGTGAACGGCTAAATAGCGTAGGGCCGTTAAACCAGCTAAGGGTTCTATTGTCAGGCGACCACGTTAAGTATTCACCTGCACGGCTTGAGAGCTGCGTTACCGGCAGTGAGGTCATGTTCGGGCCTATGGTGATGCGCTTGCCATTTTCGACAAACGGCGCCACGTACGTTTTGAATTGGTAAACAAACGCAACCCATTTCTTATCGTGTGAAAGTTTGTACTCACTTACTTTATCTGCACCGTAAAGGTGAGTTCGCTTGTCGTTACCCTTAAGGTTAACGCTTGAAAGCTGGGTTTCGTAGTAAGCTTCGCCGCCCGCTGATTCGGTGAAATACACTCGGTCGTCGTTACCCGCGAAATGCGCGTTGTAGCCGCCATCAGAGACTTTTTCTACGGTGTCTTCTTCAAGATCTGCTACGTAAATTCCTGGCTCAACCGAGTATTTGGGGTCTAATAAGTAGCCGCCCGTAAACTTGCGGAAGACGACTTTCTCGCCATCGGCAGAGAACGACGGCTCAATGTAGTGACCTGGCTGCTGGGTAATAACCTTTCCTTTCCCGCCACGAGCAGAAACCACGCGAACGGTGCCTAGGTCTTGGTCATTCCATGTCGTATAAACAATCGACTTTCCGTCGTTAGAAAAGCGCGGATAGTATTCGTCATGGTCGTTTTGTTTCGTTAAACGCTTAATTTTGCCAGATTTAACGTCGCGCACATAAAGTTTACCTAACGCTTGGAAGAGTACGGATTTACCGTTGGGCGACATTTGAGACCAGCGGATCATGCGAACGTCAAATTCATCAGGCGCGACATCTACGTCAAAGCGTAACGCATCGGCAAATTTCACCGTGCCTTCAACGGTCACGTCCATGGTGCTGGTGGATTTATCTTTCACGTTGATAGTGTGGAACTTACCGCCTGTCCAATATACGATTTCGCTGCTGTCTGGCATCCAGTCGAAGTAGGCAAAGTAACCTTCCGAACCAAAGCCTTCCTGCATATCTCGCTCTAGTTCTAACGTCAGTGGTGTTTCTACACCTGTCTTGATGTCTTTAATGAAAAGCGCGGTTCTATCTTTAACGCGACGCACAAAAGCGATGTATTTACCGTCAGGTGAAGGCGTAGGAACCACAGCGCCGCCCGTACCGCTAATATAGCGGCTCTCTTCGCCGGTTTCGCGGTCGTAGCGAGTGATAGCAAAAATGCCTTCTAACGGGTCGCGGTTATATTCAAAGCGGGCGCCCGGAACCGTATTTTCGGTAAAGTAAATATACTTGCCGTCATGAGAGAATACAGGGTCAGCAATGTTTTGTTGGTCGCGCTTTCCGCTGTTACGAGCTTTAATTTGTAGGCCGTCACCACCTGATTTGTGGTACATCCAAATCTCGCCCGCAGGAATACTACGGCTAGACATGATGCCTTTGGTTACCACTAGGTATTCGCCGTCTGGGCTCCATTTAGGAGAGTGGATAAGATTGCTTTTCTCTTTGGTTACCTGACGAAGATTACTACCGTCAATGTCCATAACCCATACGTTACTTAACCCATCTTTATCCGAGATAAATGCGATCTGTTTACCGTCTGGAGAAATTGAAGGGTGAATATTCCATGCGAAGTCTTGGGTCAGCGGGGTCGCATCGCCACCACTCATGCTCACTTTGTACAAGTCACCCAGCATGTCAAAAACCATAAACTCGCCGTTTGGTGCAACGTCTAAGCTAGACCACGTGGTTTCGTTTGTTTTGATAGTGACTTCGTTTAATGCATAAGGTGGGTTGCTGACTTCCCACGTTTCAAGCTCGGATTCTGTTTTTTCTTCACTGTCGTTTTGGGCGTATAAAGTAGGTGCGACGCCCAAGCCCAGGGCGCTTACTAGCGTGATGGCCAGTAAACTTTTCTTTGTCGTTATCATAATTGTGTTTCCAACCGCTTGTTATTTATTTTCTGTCTACATCAGAGTACATGACTTAACATGAAGATACGTACTCTTGAATTGTAAAACTAAGGTTAATCTTACTGCAAAGTAGGATAGATTCATTTAGCTTATGCGATTGTAAGCACGATTTTAGCGTTTAACTTTCATTGACCAATTTTCGAGAATCGTTACTATTCGCGTTTATTTCGCAATTTGTGAGCGCTGTTTTGAAACTTTGGGTACGACGACTGCACCTTCTATTAGCGCTGGTATGTGGGTTATTTATTATTTGCCTTAGCATCACCGGTGCATTGCTAATTTATGCAAAAGATATCCAAACCTTTGTCCAACCAGAGAAGTGGACCATAGAATCTCACGAATCGCCCTTACCCCTTTCTTACATAGTGAATGCGCTGGAAGACGAGACGGGTCAGAAAGTCGAGCTTTTAATGCCCGAGTCAGACCCTGAGCTCGCTTGGCAAGGGAAGCTCAACAATGGCGAATACGTAAGCGTAAACCCCAACTCTACCGAAATACTTCATAGATACGATTATTACAGCACGTTTTATGGGTTCACCATGGCTATCCATCGATGGCTGTTGTATCAAGATGGTGACAACGAAAGGCCACTTAGAAATTGGGTGTCTGTTAGTGCCTTAGTTCTACTTCTTGAAGTAATTGTGGGTTTTTACCTTTGGGTAAAGCCAAAAAATAGAATAAAACGCCTTGCGATTAAACGCCGCGCCAAGTTTCGAATTCTCATGTATCAACTTCATACAGTGCTGGGCGTTTATTTGGCTATACCACTAATACTCATCGCTTTTAGTGGCATGGCGTTTAATTGGAAAAGCGCTACGCAGCAGGTGGTGGAAACCGTTACTTTTTCAAAAGTTGAGAAAAGGCCAGTACCTGAACCGTTATCCCACGATGCTAGTAGTGCTTCAGTGGCTATCGATACATCTTATCAAAACGCCATAGCGGTGTTTCCCAATGCGTCACTATTTCGCATTTACTTCCCAAAAAATTCAGGCGAACACATAGGTTTCAGAATGCAAAACCCCGGCGAGTCTCACGCCTACAGCTGGGTTTGGACAAACCCTCAAAATGGAGAAATAACGGGTTATTACGATGCATCAAAAGCGAATGTAGCGACGCAGGTTTGGAACTTCAAATACAAGTTTCACATTGGTGATTTCGCGGGCCCATTGCTTGAATTTATCTGGTTATTAATCGCATTACTCCCTGCGTTTTTTACGATAACAGGGTTTTACTTTTGGTATAAACGCCACTTTAGATAATGAGAATAATTTTCATTATCTTTACATTGTTCTTCTACACCTTTAGTATAACGCGCCTTTCGTAACCTTATTTTCTTAAAAGAGTTTTCATGTTTAGACCATCGCTTACGCTCATTGCCTTAGCCGTTAGTGCGCCTTCTTTTGCTAATGATGCCCAAAAGGATATGGAACGTATTATCGTTTCTGGAAGTCGTGTTATTGAAAGTATTGATGAAGTACCAGCGTCAATCACCGTTATTTCAAGAAAGCAGATTGAAGATCACCTAAAGGTAAATCCCGAGTTACAGAGCTTGTTAGCGCAGATGGTGCCGGGCTTAGCTCCAGATACAGGTAGTTCGAGCAATACTGGCCAGTCTTTGCGCGGACGAGCTCCGCTTGTGATGATTGACGGTGTGCCTCAGTCCACGCCGCTTAGAAATGGCTCGTTAGGTGTGAAAACGATTGACCCTAGCGCGCTTGCTAGAATTGAGGTAATTAAGGGCGCTACGTCTGTTTATGGCAATGGAGCGTCAGGCGGTATTATCAACTACATTACCAAACAAGCAACAGCGCAAGACACGCATGAGGGCCAAGTGAGTTTGTCTTCACGTTTTAGCGCAGTGAAGCTTGAAGAGTCAGCCGGTGCGCGTATTTCAGCTGCGATTAACGGCAAGGTGGAGAATTTCGATTACCTTGTTACCGCCAGTTACGAGGAAAACGGCGTTCAGCGCGATGCAGAAGGCGACATCTTAGGTTTGCAGTACGGCCTGTCAGACGCTGAAACACAGAACTACTTTACCAAATTTGGTTACGATTTCGATCAAGAGAAACGCCTTCAATTTAGCTACAACTACTTTAGCTCTCAACAAAAAACTGATTTGGGAGATGTTCCCGGAGACATCAACGAAGGCGTGAAAACCTACGCTATTCACGTACCTGAAGCTCTGCAAAAACGCGGTAAACCTCAGGGGCCTGACGGAAATGAGAACATCACCTTGAAATACACAGACAGCAATATCTTTGCAAACAGTGAAATGACGCTTGATGTGTACTCGCAAGATATTGAGAACGTATTCTTCTTTTCGCCTAACTTAGCTAACCCCGATGAAGGCTACGACGGCGGCCAGTCTATTATTCGCTCTGAAAAGCGCGGCGCTCGCGCGACGTTTAATACTGCCATTGATTTCGATGGCGTAGAAGCCACGTTTATCTATGGTATCGACGCACTGAAAGACACTACCTCACAACCGCTGGTTGATGGGCGCGTGTGGGTTCCTGAAATGGAAATGGACAGCTTAGCTGGCTTTTTACAAACAAAATGGGTAATTCACGACGACGTTATTGTAAAGGCAGGTGTGAGAAGGGAGAGTATCGATTTATCGGTTGATGACTACGAAACACTGAAGCTGTGTCGCTCTGAAACTCAATGCTCTGTTCCTCTTCAAGTTAAGGGGGACACTATAGATTACGACGCAACCACTTATAACATTGCAATTAAGTATAACTGGAGCGACAGCTTTAGCCCGTTTTTCAATTACTCGCAAGGTTCAGATATCGCTGACATTGGCCGCCTACTGCGCGCTGCAACGGTAGATGATATTGGTCTTATTCAAACGGAAGCTTCTATCATCGATAACTACGAAGTGGGTTTCACTTCTCTTTTCGACCAGGTACGCCTTGAAGTTGCGGCTTACAGAAGTACATCTGAACTTGGTACGACCAATAGTTTCAACGAAGTGACAGGTGTGTATGAGCCTGTACGCGCACCACAGGAAATTTGGGGTTATGAAGGCTTAGTAGACTATCGAATCTCTGAAACGCTCAATGTGATAGCCACATATAGTTACGTTGAAGGGAAAAATACCGAAGCTGATGTGTACCTTGGCTCTCGCCAAATTAGTCCACCCAAAGCAACGGCAAACGTAAACTGGAAGCCATCAGACACTTTATCGTTAACAGTTAGCTATCTGTATGTGGGTGATCGTAAACGCTTCTCGCCAAATGCTGACGGCGACTATGTGGGCGATCAAGGACCTATATCGAGCTATAATATTGTTAACCTAAGTGGACAGTACCAGTTCGCTGAAAACTGGAACGCGTTTATGGGTGTCGAAAACCTGTTTAACAGCGACTACTATCCTGCGCGCGCTCAGTCATACACCTACGGTGGCTACAATATTAAAGGATTAGGCACCACAGCAACCCTTGGTGTGACTTACTCTTTCTAACCAATAGCACCTCGTCTAATTGTGGCGAGGTGCCTTCTCTCTACCATCACTTTCAGTGATGCTTGTCTATTACAGCAATAATCGCTAATTTCGTAACAACTCATTAACAATGAATTGTGTAGGAATTACCGTGAGCAACGCTGAACAACAATTGCATTATTCTACTTGTACGCTTTGTGAAGCAATGTGTGGTATTGAGGTAGCGACGAAAGGCCGTCAAATACTGTCAATAAAAGGGGATAAAGAAAACCCATTTAGCCAAGGTCATATCTGCCCGAAAGCGAGTGCGTTAAAAGACTTGTACGACGATCCTGACCGCTTGAAGCGCCCGGTAAAAAGGGTACGAATTGACGGCGAGGCGAGTGCATCGGAAGACAGTGCATTGGAAGACTGCACCTGGGAAGACAGCGCATGGGAAGAGATAGGGTGGGATGAAGCCTTTGATTTAGTCGCAAGCAAGTTACACCACATCCAGCAGGCACACGGCAATAATGCGGTAGGTGTGTATTTAGGAAATCCCAATGCGCACAATATGGGCTCAATATTATTCGGACCGTATTTCTATCGTGCCCTCAAGTCGCACAACCGCTATTCCGCTACCTCCGTTGACCAGTTGCCCCATCATATTGTTAGTCGACGACTGTTTGGTCATATCTCCCAAATTCCCATTCCTGACATTGATCACACGCAGCACTTTATGATCATCGGCGGGAATCCGCTGGCCTCTAATGGCAGCATTATGACCGTGCCAAACGTGAAAAAGCGTTTAAAGGGCATTCAAAAACGTGGAGGGAAGGTCGTCGTTATCGACCCTAAACGCAGCGAAACTGCCGATATCAGCTGTGAACATCACTTTATTCGTCCAGGCAGTGACGCGCTGTTACTGCTAGCTATGCTGCATGTATTGTTTGAAAAGCAGTTATACAAGGCGGATGAAATTTTACCTTATGCCGAGGATATAAAAGCGGTCGAAAAATACGTTCGCGATTATTCACCACAAAAGGTGAGCGAGCTTACCGGTATTACAGCTTCACAAATCACTCAGCTTGTTTTGGACTTCTGCAATGCTGAGTCTGCAGTTTGTTATGGAAGGATGGGGGCTAGCGTACAAGCGTTTGGTACGCTCACTCAGTATCTCATCATGCTGTTTAATATGCTCACCGGAAACCTAGATAAGCGGGGTGGCATGATGTTTACTCAGCCAGCCGCCGACGTATTACCTGTATCAGGCAAGGGCAGCATGGGCGGATTTACCTCTCGCGTAAGAGGGCTTCCGGCGTTTGCTGGTGAGTATCCGGTGGCGTGTTTAGCCGAGGAAATCTTAACCCCGGGAGAAGGACAAATTAAGGCCATGGTAATTGGTGCAGGTAATCCCGTGGTCACTACACCAAATGCAGAACAGCTTGATAAAGCATTTCCTCAACTCGATTTTATGGTTGCGGTGGATTTTTACGTTACCGAAACCTCCCGACATGCAGATGTGATCCTTCCTCCGGTAACCGCGCTAGAACGCGACCACTACGACATTGTTTTTCACAACTTTGCCGTGCGAAATTTTGCTAAGTATTCGGAAGCGGTGGTGGACATTGACGAAGACCAGCTTAGCGACTGGCAAATATACCTTTCGTTAGCAGAAAGGCTCGATGCGCTAAACGGAAAAAACACCGCACACTATGCTGCGCTTTGGGACAAGCAGCCTAAAGGTGTGGTCGATGATTTGTTGCAAGCAGGTCTTTATGGTCGAGCAGCAAGTAAAAAAGAGGGCGCTGATGCTAACTTAAGCGAAACTTCAACCGCTATCCCGGAAGGCGGGTTGTCGATTGATACGCTTAAAGCACACCCACACGGTATCGACTTGGGGCCGCTACAGCCGTCTTTGCCTCATGCCTTGTTCCATGAAGATAAGAAGATTCACTTAGATTTTGATTACTTCATGGCTGATTTAGACAGGGTTAACACGCATTTTTTTGGAAAAGCGAACCATGGTACGCCGCAAAATCAGCCCGTTGTTTTGATAGGGCGCCGGCATATTAAAACTAATAATTCGTGGCTGCATAACAGCCCTCGTATGGTGAAAGGTAATAACCGCTGTACGCTGCAGCTTCACCCTGATGACGGGGCTAAATATGGCATTACAGATGGCGATGAGGTAAGTGTGAAATCGCGGGTTGGCCGGCTAACCATAGAGGCTGAAATCACAGATGCAATTATGCCTGGCGTGGTATCTATTCCCCATGGATGGGGGCACAACAAAAAAGGCATAAAGTTGTCTGTGGCAAGTCAGCACCCTGGGGTAAACACCAATATTCTTACTGACGATTTACAGGTAGACGAATTATCGGGAAATGCGGTGCTAAATGGCGTGCCCGTGGAGCTAGAAAAAGTAAGTTAAACACATAAAAAAGCCGGCATTAACTAAAAAGCTAATGCCGGCTTTTGTGAGAAAGTGCTCAATTGAGCGCGTCTCTCTAGGTCATCGTACATATTTACTATTTAGTTGTTAATATGGAAAATGTCTGGAAATTGTTTATACACTTGCTCTCTAAGCTTTTTCCATACTTTCCAATTTTAAGACACACATGACGTTTCTTATTGAGGAAATCATTATGCATTTTCCAGAGAAAGTATAACAGGGAAGGTATGGATGAATTGACTATTTGTATTCTCTGCTTGGATTAAGGCATTCATAGTGTTTTGGCATTTATGGTGTTTTGCAAAAAAATATTTTCAGTAGTAGCGGTGACAACAAATGGAGAATGTACTTATTGAACGAACGAGACTTTGCGTAAATCCCGTGGGTAATAAGTGCAGTCGTTTCTTGCTGGTCAACGCCAATACGCCATGAATCTCCCATTTGAATTTGAGACAACAAAGTTACAGCAATTCCGCAGGCGCCAATCAAGGAGCCGAGAAGCTGAAATGGAATTGAAGGAACAAATAGTAGGGGCGCACGTCCTAAGTAACCAAAAAGAACTAGACCAAATGCAAAGCAAAACGTAACCACGAATATAGCCCCTGGTACAATTTCTATTAATGGTGCGTTTATAGATGCTGCTCTTATACCAAAATCACCATTTCTCTTATATTGAACAAAGCTTCTACCGAGGACGGCTAGCGCCAAAAAACTACTAATTAAAATAAGCGAAACCATATCTATCCTTATCGTACATGACGTTAAGAATATGATTGTAAAGTCTATACTTAATAAAGAGTCAATAGGTACCTAAAAATCGTTCAGGTAAAACTTGGGCATTTACGAATAAATGCCCAAGAACACTACTAATCCCCTTTACTATGCACGAGTCGATAGAGTACAGGCAGCACTACCAGTGTTAGCAAGGTTGACGATATTATCCCGCCGATGACCACCGTGGCCAAAGGCCGTTGCACCTCTGCACCTATGCCCGTATTGAGCGCCATGGGCACAAATCCAAGGCTTGCCACTAGTGCTGTCATTAATACCGGACGCAAGCGAATAAGTGCCCCTTCAACAATGCTATTCACTAATTCTCCGGTTTCTAGCAAACGTTGCTTGATGAAGGACAGCATTACCAATCCGTTTAATACGGCAATCCCAGACAACGCGATAAATCCTACCGACGCGGATATGGATAAAGGCATATCCCTTAACCAAAGAGACATTACACCGCCTGTTAATGCCAAAGGGATACCTGTGAAGATAATCAACGCATCGCGTATAGAACCAAACGCAATTACCAGCATTGTCAAAATCACAAACAACGTAACCGGTACCACAATAGTCAATCGTTGACTCGCACTCTCGAGCTGCTCAAAGGTTCCACCATAGTCGAGCCAATAACCAGCAGGTAAATCTACTTCATCATTGATTCTCGCCTGAGCTTCTTCAACAAAAGTGCCAATATCTCTGTCACGCACATTTGCTGTGACAACAATACTACGTTTGCCATTTTCCCGGCTTATTTGGCTAGGTACTTCTTTAAATGCCAGTGTGGCTAATTCGCTTATCGGTACATGCTCACCAGAGGGCGTGACGATGGGAACGCTCTCAAGCTGAGTGAGTTCATTTCGAATGTCGTCGCCATATCGCACGACAATCTCAAAGCGTCTGTCGCCCTCAAAAATCATTCCAGCGGTTTCTCCACCTGTCGCAGCATTGAGCCATAACTGCAAGTCGGCTATATCCAAACCAAAGCGTGCCAATTGATCAGGCTTTGGTGTGACGGTGAAGATTGGAATGCCTTCTACCTGCTCAAGCCTCGCGTCATCAGCTCCTTCAATCGTTGAAATAACGGTCAAAATGTCAGAAGCAGATGCAAAGAGCGTATCTAAGTCATCCCCAAATAGCCTTATCCCCAAATCTGCCCTTACGCCACTAATCAATTCGTTAAAACGCATTTGTATAGGTTGCGTAAATTCATAATTATTGCCGGGCAAAGTAAACAAGTCCTCTTCAAACGTTTTCACTAACTCAGCTTTTGTCATTGATGGATCGGGCCATTGCTCCCTAGGCTTTAAAATAACAAACGTATCAGTAATGTTTGGTGGCATAGGGTCGGTGGCGACCTCACCCGTACCCGTGCGACCGAATACCGTCTGTACTTGCTCATACTGCATAAGTTTCGCTTCAAGAGTTTTTTGCATTTCAACTGCTTGTTCTACCCCTGTCCCAGGGATCCTAATGGCTTGTACTAAGATATCACCTTCATTGAGCTGGGGAATAAACTCGGAGCCTAATTTACTGCCCATCCATAAACTGCCGACAACCAAAGCACTCGCTGCTACTACCACTAGCCATCTAAAACGCAGCGCTCCGGTTAAAACAGGACGATAGACTGCCTTTGCACCTTTAATAATTGGGCTTTCTTTTTCGCTAATTTTACCTCTCATGAAAATTGCTATCGCCGCAGGCACTACGGTAAAACAAAATACCATTGCGGCAAGCAAAGCCATTATCACGGTCGCTGCCATGGGGTGGAACATTTTACCTTCGACGCCAGTGAGCGTGAACAAGGGGATATAAACAATGGTAATGATCAATACACCAAACAAACTGGGACGTATGACTTCATTAGTGGCTTCATAAACAACATTCAGCCTTTCTTTGAGCGGTAGAGTAGCGCCGTTTTGTTTCTGGGATTCGGATAATCGTCTGATACAGTTTTCAACAATGATAACTGCGCCATCGACAATCAAGCCAAAATCCAGTGCGCCTAAACTCATTAAGTTAGCAGACACATCGGTTTTGACCATACCCGATATCGTGGCAAGCATTGCCATGGGTATTACAGCGGCTGTAATAAGTGCAGCTCGCACATTCCCAAGCAAAACGAATAGCACAACGATGACAAGTAAAGCGCCCTCGACGAGGTTTTTCTGTACTGTGTCGATGGTTTTGTCAACGAGGCTTGTTCTATCGTAAACCGCTTCAAGGATAACGCCCTCGGGTAAGCTTGTTTTAATGGTTTCGAGCTTACTGTCCACAGCTTTGGCGACCGTACGAGAGTTTTCTCCCACTAACATCATTGTCGTGCCAATCACTGTTTCTTGGCCATTTAACGTGCCGGCTCCAGAGCGCAGCTCTTTACCGAGGTTGATTTGGGCGATGTCTTGAATTTTTACCGGTACGCCATCAATGATCTTAACAACCACTTGGCCGATATCGTCGATGCCCTTCAGTTGGGCTTCCGATCTGATCAGTACTTGTTGCCCATTTTGTTCTACAAAACCAGCGCCTTGATTCGCATTGTTGCGTTCTAGCGCACTGAGAAGGTCACCTGTACTTATCCCAAAGTTTATCATTGCGACTGGATTAGGATTCACATGATATTGCTTTTCAAATCCGCCTATCGCATAAACCTCGGTCACCCCCTCAACAAGCGACAATTGGGGCTTAACTACCCAATCATGGATCTCCCTTAATGCCATAGCATCATAGGGTTGACCGTTGTCCTGTCGCGCCTGAGGCTCAGCACTTAACGAGTACATGTAAATTTCACCCAAGCCTGTGGCGATAGGGCCCATTTCAGGGGTTAACCCTGTTGGCAATTGCGCCGCGATGGCGGTGAGACGCTCGTTGACGAGATTTCGTGCGAAATATAAATCGGTGCCCTCTTTAAACACGACTGTGACTTGCGACAAGCCATAGCGTGATATCGAGCGGGTATACGATAAATTAGGCAAACCGGCCAGCGAGGTTTCAACTATAAACGTTATGCGTTGCTCAGTCTCCAAAGGCGAGTAACCTGGGGTTGCGGTATTTATCTGCACTTGCACGTTGGTGATATCAGGCACAGCATCAATCGGCAGTTGTTTGTAACTGTACATACCAAAAAAGGCGACAAACAAGGCGAACAACATCATGACACCACGGCGCTCAATCGACAGACGGAGTATTCGTGCAATCATGCTCTCACCTCACCGTTTTTATGGACTTGGCTTTGCTTTTGACAATAAATGCGCAGGTAATTAGTCATCATCGCCCGCCTCCATTTTTAATAAATCAGCTTTTAGTAGATAGCTATTTTCTACAACGACTTGCTGGCCTATTTGAACGCCCTTCACAATCTCTACTAAACGGTTGTCCGTGTTCCCAAGTTTTACTTGGCGGGGGTAAAATCGTTCCCCTTCTTTGACAAAAACAATGGTTTGCCCATCTAACTCTTGTATTGAACTTTTGGGGAGTGCCAGATTGACTTCTTGGAAACCAATCTGAATATAACCCTCTACCATAGCGCCTAAAGGCCAATAACCACTGCCATTATCAACGTTCACAAACGCGATAGAATAGGGTTTGTCATCCGGTGAGGACGTAATGTGGCTTATACTTGATTGTTGCTGCAATTCCTCAAGCCTTAAAGTGACTTCCATATCAGCGGCAATACGAGTACGTTGTTTGGGGAAAATAGCCAATTGAGCAATTGCGCGAGAGTAATTAGCAACAGAAAGCAGCACTTGACCGTTGGTGAGCTCACCATCATTGGCGTGTCTAGCTATGATTTTTCCAGACATCGGTGAGGTGATTGAGTATTGATTTAAACTCTCGTTTGACTCAATGATTGCCAGTGTGTCACCTTTTTCTACTTTATCTCCAATATTCACCATGATACGTTTTACAACACCGTCGAAGCGGGCACGAATATGACTCAGTGACGCAGGATCATGAACTATCCGCCCAAATGTTCTGGTTGTGAGCGATAATGATCCTGACGCGGCTGAAGCAGTCACGATATCGTGTTCAAGCATCCGTTCTTGAGATAACACTACGTACTCGGGTCTTTCTTCGGCTTCCTCATCGTCATCATCAGCCAGGGCGACAGTAGCAAACAGTAAAGTAAGTAGCATGGCTAACACGCCAAGCAAGTCACGTGCGCTAGTGAGTAATGTAAATTGTGATGTATTCATTATTTTTTCTCTAGTAATTCTGATGATTGAGCAGACGTCGAGGGAGAGTCAGAAAACACGGGAATTCCCGTAAGTGCCTCTAGATCTGCGCTTCGAAGGTGGACTAAGCCTGCGGCTTTTATCAGTGTTCGTTGCATATCTATGAGTTGCTGTTGCGTTGTCACCCACTCTATATAGTTGTAGCGACCACTTTCATAGCCATCCCGCGCCAATTTCAATGCAGATTCCAATGTGGGAACGACATTGTCTTGAAGGGTCGTAACAGTGAGCAAGGCTTGGTCTTTTGCGCTAATGACTTGATTTAATTGGCGAGTGAGTTCACGAATTTTCGCTTGTTTTTGATAGTCGATACTGTCAAGCAATGCGCGCTGTTGTTCGTATTCTCCTAGATTCCGCTGCTTGGTATTTAACGGCACCGAAATACTGGCGACTAACGCTGTGTCATTAATTCCCTGCATTCTTCGGATACCGGCTTCCCACGCAATGTCGAACTGCTGACTGGCCTGAACCACTCTCAATCTGGCCTCTTGTACCCGATAGTTATCAGCATAAAGCAGAACGTGTGGATTGCTTTGAAGCTGTGAAAGCATATGTTCAAGTGATAGTGAATTTGGAAACGATAACAGTGTCCCTTCAACTTCCGCAAACGCAGCGTTAGTGTCACCCCACATGATGGCCAGGTCGCGTTTATACTCATTGAGTTTTTGTTCACTTATCAATAACGACAAACGCGCCTGCGACAACGCTGACTCTGCACGTTTTTTCTCAAGTGGTGAAGAAGCCCCCGCTTCAACCCGTGTAGAGACTGTCTGAAGCATTGTGCGAGCCAGCATTTCAGCTCGTTGCTCAGTCTTGTGCAACGCTTGTTGGACAATGACATTGATATATCGTCGAGTTGTTTCACCCAAGATGTCCAGCGTACGAATGCGCCGTTGTGTAAGCAGTTGTGCTTTTTTTGAACTCACCACATTCATTCGGCCGCTGACTTTATCGCCCAGTTCGATGACCGACGATAAGGTCAGTGTCAATTCGGCATCTTTGATACCAGACACTTCGCCTGTTCCCAACACATTTTCAACTTCAACCCCAACAGACATTTCAGGTCGTAAGCTGGCCATTTTTGATTCACCATCCAAAGCCGAAGATTTAAATTCGAACACAACTAAATCTGGGTTGTTTGATAATGTGCGTTTGAGCGCATTTTCAAGCGTGATTGAAGACTTTTGCGCATTGGCAGATTGAACAGATATGCTCATGGTTACCAGTGCAGCAGATATCAATTTCAGATACGCTGAGCTAGCTTTTTTTATGCCCAATGGGCGTGAAGAACTCATAAAAGAACCTTTTGTTCATAAGATAACGACATACATGGAAAGCACCCATGCAAACATATAGGAGGGAATGGATTAATGTTGAGGTGGGCGCAAAAGGCCTTCGACTAGGCCGTCAGTGACGTTGCGGGAATAACTGTATTGATTGGTATATAACGGTTTAGATACGTCATTTATTGGGTGTTGTGCCAGAAACTTAATCTGTCCACATTGACACAGCACACAATGGAAACACTTAGACTCTTCACTCGACGTATTATCACCAGCATTTACATTTTTTTCGGGAACATCATAAGTGCCTATCGACTTTGATTGTTCAGGGACTGACGATACCTCCGCAGGGTAGTCATCGCATTGAGCGGCGAACGAAAAGCCCGATTGACACATGAGCAAAGTAATAAGTAGCCATGCCAACCTACGCAGTTTTGATGTGCAATTAAAAATTGGCATTTTCTTATCAACTTTGCGCATTAAGCGCTCGCTGTCTTTCATTTCCAGCATCTTCGAGGATCATTTTTGCCCCGCGCAACACAACGCACGAAACTATCACACCGATAACCAGATCAGGCCATCGAGAATCGAGCCAAAACACCAAAACGCCAGCAAAGATAACACCTAAGTTGGCAATCACATCGTTGGCTGAAAATATCCAGCTTGCCCGCATATGCACTTCTTCATTTCTTTGTTTGCGTATGATCACAAGACAAATGACATTAGCAACCAGTGCAACTGCCCCCATAGCCATCATTAGTCCCGATACAGGTTCGCTACCGTAAATTGACCGTCTTACAATATCAATGATAATCAACACACCCAGTGCCATCTGAAAAAAGCCGCTAATTCTAGCCGCATTGGCTTTGTGCAATAGCGATTTACCAATAGCATAAAGGGCAACACCATAGACAACTGCGTCGGCGAGCATATCAAGTGAATCGGCTATTAATGCGGTTGAATCAGCAAGCAACCCGATCCCCATTTCTATAACAAACATTGTCGCGTTTATTCCCAAAAGCCAATACAAAACCTGTCGTTGAGACTGGTCTTTTATTTCAACTTCGCACCCACATCCGCTCATTAGAAACACACTCTTTACTGATGAATAGTATGAGTATAAAGTCTATACTTGGTATAGAGTCAACGGTTAGGAGAAAAAAATGAAAATTGGTGATGTCGCAAAGACGACAGGTTGTAGTATTCAGACCATTCGTTTTTATGAAAAGAAGGGGCTCTTGCCTGAGCTTAAGCGCTCAAGTGGAAATTATCGTGTCTACGACAAGGGGACTATTGAACAACTCCTGTTTATCAAACAGTGTCGTTCATTAGATATGTCTATCATGGAAGTAAAAACGCTAATGGACAGTCGTTCGAGGCCAGATCAGAGCTGTTCAAATATCAATACGTTAATAGCTAAGCATTTATCAGACGTCATTATTCGCATTGAAGAGCTAAACGCATTAAAGTCATCACTCGAAAATATGGCGTCATCGTGTGACCAAGACAAAACCATTAGGGACTGTGGTATTTTAAATTATTTACACACTTAAAATTGTAAGAAGAACACAATTTCACTGTGCGCGCTCACCTTAACTTGTATCTATCGGCTAACATTCTTCATGCGTATAGATTTATAAGGCAAAAATCAATAGCCTGAACTTTTGATACTGAGTCAGCCATGCATATTCATTTGTGGCCCTACAAAGCGATTTACATCGGAATCAGTCCTGATAATGATGTTCATGCACATCATGCTGTCCAAATTTGCATTGGTTTAGACAAAGACATCTCGGTTCAAGATTACAAGGCACAAAGTATTCACACCGGACAATGTATTGTGATTTTCGAAGATGTCCCTCACAAGATTTTGGCACAGGACAATCAGATTGTAGTCATCTATTTAGAGCCTGAAGATAGGCAAAACCAACAATTTCTCAAAGCCTTACGTCAAGCCAAGAGTGATGGAATTAATACTCTGCCGCTTACTAGCAAAGAATTGGGATCCATTTCTCAGCATCTATTTACTGACGTCGATATCGACAAAGTGTGGAAAACAGTAAATAAAGCGGTAGGGCTAGTCTATAGTCCTGCGCTTTCATCGCGCCCTGAGGATAAACGGGTACGAGCGGTCATCGACATTATTGCTTCGCAGAGAGGTTGTGCAATCGATATGGCGTTTTTATCATCGAAGGTTTTCTTGTCCCCAAGTCGTCTAACACATCTTTTTAAGCAAGAAGTGGGTATACCTATTAGTCGTTTTATTGTCTGGTGGCGTGTGCGCGCCGCAATAGAACAACTGAGTAAGTCAGCAACATTGACTGAGGCTGCCCATGCTTCGGGTTTTTCTGACTTACCTCATATGAGTAAAACGTTTAAACAGCTGTTTGGATTTGCACCTTCTCGTTATTCAAACCGCACACCATTAAAATTCACAGTAATTAGCCGTTTGATACAAGCCGAATTAAGTTTGACTAGGGAATAATATACGCATCAATAAAAACGCGAATGTGTAAATACTATGAGAACGTTGGTCCAATGGATGTTCAGCCCATTATTTTTTTTAAGCTTTATCTTTGCTGCATCCAGTATCTCCCAAAACACAGGATCTGCAACCAATTAACCTAGTATGCTTTTACAGACAAGTTCTTACGCACTAATGGATGCCAATGAGCTTCAATGAGAGTGCGAGCGCAGTATGTGCAATGAGAAACTGTCAGATTTGCGCAAGCTTTCTAGCAATTTTGTTAAATCAAATGTTGCCTACTCCACACAAGCGTGTGAACACCAAGTGATTTCGATGTGACGATACAAGATAAATTAGACATGCTATTCATTTGTTAACTGGTACTCTAATTCTGCCACTCTCTGTTTGTACTCTTCGATGGTTAATGCAAAAGAATTGTGCTGGCTAGCCATATTGGATAGCCTTTCACGAAGCTCAGCTACTTCGCTCTTGTACTTTCTTTTCAATTTAATTTCTTTTTTGAGTCGTAACCTCAGTTTTGAAAGAGCGTCTGAGGAGTGTTCGGGTATCATACTCACTGAATAGCTTTGTTTTTTTAAAGCCCAAATTTTTTCGACAATATCTTCGTAATAGTATATTGAACCGCTGCCTAGGCCTGCTTCCTCCTCAACCGCTTTAACCGAGAGCTTTTGGGAGTACGGGACAATTGTTGTGGCTTTATTCAGTATTCTGTCTAGAGCCTCTTCAATCCTCGCTCTCGTAACTTCTGATTTAGTCATCACTTCCCCCGTCTTGTTTGTACTCAGAAAATGGAATGTTAAAGAAGTGCATGACTCGCTCGGCTGCTTTAATTTGTGAAAGGTAATGGCTTTCAATAGAACTAGAAAAAGAATCTATACTCTTAAGGTATTTTATCTGCTGGATACATTGTTGGTGTCTTATTGACCAGCCCTTCGCTTGTTCTTCATCTATTAACTGATTTTCACATTTAAAACAATTTGCTGGTGAGGCGACCTTGCTCATTTGGCATTGATATCCTGCTAAGCAATAGGAGTGTAACGTTCCTACAAAGTCTATTCTGCCAGCTTTAACGTGATTGTGAATTTCTTGCCAACTTTTATGCTCTGTTGGAATTGACCCTCTATCTTTCATTATTTCAAGGCCGCGCTTGCCAAATAATTTATCTTTTCGGTTGTACCACTTAAAAACAGTTTCAGTAATAACTTCATTACGAACATTTTTTATCAATTCTGACAGCTCGCTATCGGTATTAATCCCTCTAAGTACTGCTGCCGCACCGCCTTCTTCGTACCACTCACTGGTTGGTATATCCAAATGTTTAAACTGTTCTTTAACGGCTATCGTGGAACAGAGGTTGTGGCGTCTTACAAATACGGCAAAAGTTCTTCGAAATTGATGAGAAGTAATGGGCCATATATATCCAAGTGCAATTTTTTTATTAGATAAAACAGAGTTTTGGTTTGGGTTGATCAAGTAAAATTCTTCAAGGGCCTCGTCATCTACAATTGCTCCTGCCTCTTTAGCTATCTCATTAAATTTGTTGCGAAAATGCCCTTCATAGATGATCTTTGGAGCTTCACTTTTCTTTGTTTGAGTAAGCCATAAACAACTCGCCTCGTGGTTTTTCATCGGGTCTGGATGATTGAACAGTTGTTCTCGCATATATTGCGTCAATGCCTCAGCGAGTGAGATGGCGTCTCCTACGATAGTTGTTGTTACCCACTCAGATAGTTGTCCTCGTCCTTGTGTCATCTTGTGGTGGTATGATTGTACAGTGTGAATGATTTTACCGTTGTACGTTCTAGTCTTAAAACTATCGGGATGCAAAGAGTACAGTTCGCTGCGTCGCATTCCTGTAAATGCTGCGCAAACGATATAACAAGCGGCCTGGATTTTTGATAACCACGACTCAAATTGTCGCCAGGGTAAAATATGTTTTTCTAATGGCGTCCCTTGAAGATACAACTCAATAATGGATGAGTAGCTCTGAGGCTTAGCTTTATTTACCTCTACCCTATAGTCTGCGGAATTTGGGGTTAACCACTTCCAACTCCCGTCATTTATTTTGCGATCAACAACCTTTTTGCCTACTTCGTAATTTATGCGCAACTCTCGTATCAGTTCACTTAGCAAAACTCTATACGGATAGAGTTTTTCAATATAATCGATTGCTCTCGAATAAATTTTCTCCATGATACTTGTAGGCATAGCGTAAAACTGATTTGGTTTAGTCTTTTCAACCGCGCAGCATTCAATTGCTAAGGCTTTCGTGCTTTGATCGGTAGGGATTACTAGGCCTATGGGAAGAATGTGATCCGCCCTTTGTACTTTATTCAACATGCTGAATATCTGGACGGTGTTGCCATAACTGTATTGCAAAGATGTTAAGTATGTACAAAATTCATAAAACAAAACGGCATGCGACAGTTTGGAAATGCTAGCCCATTTCATTTTTTCCAAAAACTTATAGACTTGTAGCAACTTACTGTGCTGAAAGATAATTGTTGATGGCTTCAGTGGGTAAGAGTTCCCTCTGCCTGCATTAGTGTAAAGCCAAGAAAAACAAATCATTTTCAACTCTGTAGCAAGTTCAAAAGAACTGATCTCTGAAAAAGTGATTTTATCCTTGTTGGTTATCTTTCTATCTATGTAAGCAGATAAAATCCACTCTTCATCGCCAAAGTAGCTAACTGTAGTCCCCGCATGGTCTTTAGTCACTGGCACGTTATCTAGATACTTGAAGTCCAACTTACTATAGGATTCAAGTACTTTTTGAAAACCATCGAGGTTTTCATTCACTACATTTCCAGGAAGACTAAGAAGTATTTGCATCGTGCTCTCTAAAAGTTGTAATTTATACCTTCAGGCCAAATGGGGTGACGACCTTCCTGTTTGAGCTTTTTAGTTGCTTTACGGCGTACCTTCGGGTCAACGCTAAAAATACACAAGTCTATTTTTTCAACCAGTGAAGCAAAGTTTCTAACGAACTGAGAATGACTTTTATGGTCGATAATTGACTCCTCAATTACTTCCCGAAAACTCATTAAGCACCAAATATCCTCAACTTCTTCGATAATTACCTGATTGGGGCAATCGAAGCAATTCAAGATATCGGCACAAGCCAAGTGATCAACATCAAAGTGCATTGGACTTAAATTCATTTTTCGTTTGTAAACACTAGCTTGTTTACCGAAAGGAGAAATACATCCAGAACCAAGAGCTGTCTTTTGAGAGTGCTTATTTAAGTCACCATACTTAGCAAGAAATTGCTCATAGGGAAGTACTTCAACATCCAGTTTCGATTTTGCATAGCTTTTCGCCTGGGCAAGGTCAGAACATCGTGCAACAGCTTCCAATGTATGAGTGGCAGCTTGTAATTGCCTTTTATTTTCTATCGGATTACCCGTAGTATAGTGCTGACGGAGAGTCTTTGGTGTATTGCCTAATAAAATAGAAGCGCCAGCATAGTCGCCTGTTAAATCTAAGTATCGAGCACTGCCAGTCGCCCTGAATCTCTTTGCCATAGGCCTGAGCGGTAGGTTGTCATCCGTAACTAAATTAAAGGTGGATTGGAGCCAAATACTAGTATGTTTTAGATGACTTGGTTCAAGAGGCTTTAACTTGCCCCTACAAGCCATAAAAAACAAATGCTCGTTATTCGGCGCGATAGTGTGACTTAACTTTAAGAGCTTCTTTATGAATCGCAGTGAATGTTTTGGTACATTTTGACGATTGTTTTCTCCAATTGATATTGTTACGTACTTATTCGCTCTGGCTTTTAAAACGCTTTGTGAGTAAATGTGTTCTTCGTTGAAGTTACTTTCCTTAAACTTTTTCATAGATAATAAGGACGTCATGTTTCCCCAGGTAAAATAAGACATGAGGAAATAACCAAGTGAAAAACATTTTGTGATGGCCCCCGCAACTTCTATTCTCCGGGGCCCGAAAGCAATTTCTGCAGTTGCAACTCTTGGCTCTGTGTACAAGTGCAGTTCTGGAGTGCTGAGTATTTGTTCAAAGAGCTTATTAAACGTTGAGTAGATTGGTTTTAAAAGGGACTTGAGTTCAAAGTCTGAATAGCCCTCAGTAGGGTTCAGCTCGCGTCTGAAAAGACCTCTCGGAGAAAACCAATCCTTGCAAGGTAACCCTAGTATAGTAAGCATGCACTTTATAGAACTTGTTCTTTTTCGAGCTGTATTGACGTTCAAGGAGCCAAGCCTCACTTTTTCGACCTGATGCCTTTCCCACGCAACTATGGACTCGCGTGTTTCCAAGTCGAGATTCGATGAATCTACAAATTTTACATATCTTACAAGATCATTGACGTACCCAAATTTCGTCCTGTCTGAGTAGGTTTGATCATCATAAAGAGCTGTAAACCAGCGTCGAACAAGTTCGTCTCTATTTGCATATTTACCACCAGTTAGTTCCTTTTTTTTTGGCACATTGAAGTATCGAAATCTATTGAAGTCGAATTGCTGATACCGAGCTATCCCTACTTTCAAACTAATGATGAGGCTTTTATCTTGCTCAGATTGACTCATATAGCGACTCTTCAAGAATGGTATCTAGAAAGCTTGCTGCTTCTCTAACGTTTTTTTACGCTCCAAGAAGTCGACGTACTTCCAAGTTGTTGCTTCACTACTGTGTCCCATCCATGCCATCATTTGTGTTACTGCGTCTTTTTGCATCCCTATCTCTAAAAGCGATGCAAGGCGGTACGTACAGTACGTGGCTCTGAGGTCATGAGTGGTATGAGAAAATAGCGAAGACGTTTCACGCTCAACAGCGTTTCTTAATCTTCTAAACGATTGCTGAACGTTGTTAGGACTAAATGGAGCACCTGATTTCGAGACTAGCAAAAATGAACTATTGTTCTTTTTGAGCCTTAGCCTGCGCCTTTTTGATTTTGCATAGCCAACAAGTAGAGCTCTGAGGCTGGGAGAGATTTCGACTTTTCTTTCTTTTCCATACTTTGTAGCTACACCATTCATCGGACCAATTTTCACTTCTGATTTATCGGAAAACTCAAGTTCCCACGCTAAACATAATGGGAAAGTACATGCTTCCTGTAATCTCAAACCTGATTGTACTTGCAAGAGTTGATGGATTATAAACTCTATGTTGAACGTGGAGAGTGCTTTCGCAAAGGGCTCTAGCTCATTTTTTGATAGCGGATTGAGTGATTGCACTCGCTCTTTTAAAGGAACTTTTACGCGAAGGTCCGTGCTACTGACAATGTAATGAGGGTTAAGATGATTCATCATTCTGGTGTTTCTGATTTTCACCATCTCGTAGTCAAATGGTTTACCGGATTCGTTAACGTTAAGAAATTTTTGGTGAATACACCACTCGTAAAACTTTACGACATGCCTCATGTAAAGAGATGCCGTAGAGAACTGGATTTGTCCTAGCCTTGCGTTTGTTAGTAAATTATCGTTTCTAAACCTATAGGTAGGTCTTAAATATTTAGCAGTCGGAAATTTATCCCAAGATAATGAGTTTTCTTCCAAGAAATTAAAGTAGCGCTTTAAAGCACGAACCGTGGAGTTTAAATCTTTCGCCTTCCTGTAGTTGACTAGATGATTTATCCAAAGATTTACAGGTGTAATATATTCGTGGTTTGAATAGTAAAAAGTTGGGATACCTTCCAGCTTAATATGCCCACTATTGGGTACCGAAAGGGGAAGCACAGAGAAGGGATTTGATTGAATCACGTAAGTCATGTACTACCCCGAATGAATCTAAGAATTTCTAAAGGGTAGTACATTTTCCAGAAAGTGCTCAGCTACAGTCTAACATTCCAGAACGCGATCTACATAGTAACAAACTCTTCTGCACTGGTAGGGTGAATAGCTACACACGCATCAAAGTCAGCTTTAGTCGCGCCCATTTTTATGGCAACGGCGAAGCCTTGCAGAATTTCATCCATGCCGTGCCCAATACCGTGAAGACCTACCACTTTTTGGTCTTTACCCGCGCATACCAGCTTCATCTTTGTCATTTGGCGGTGGCGGGTTACCGCGGTGTACATAGACGCAAAACTAGAGGTGTACACTTTAACGTTGTCTTCACCGTATTCTTCAATAGCTTCTGGCTCGGTTAAGCCAATAGTGCCAATGGGTGGATGACTAAAGACCACGGTTGGAATCATTGAATAATCCATGTGAGCGTCTTTTTGGCCGTTGAATAAGCGTTCGCTTAGCAAGCGACCTGCTTTAACTGCCACTGGAGTAAGCTCTGCTTCACCGGTAATATCACCGACCGCGTAGACATTCTTTGCCGTGGTGTTTTGATATTTGTCGACCTTAACCGTGCCGTTGTCGTTCAGTTCAACGTCGGTATTTTCAATATCAATTTTGTCGGTAGAGGGTTTACGGCCAATCGCCCAAATCAAGCAGTCAGCTTTTAACACTTCGCCATTGGTTAAGTGTACTGATAGCTCGCCATCGTCAGCTTTTTCCACTTTCTCTACGCTAGCATGGTCGTGCAATTTGCAACCTTCAGCGTGGATCATGTCAACCAAAGTTTCGTGAATAATAGGGTCGAAATTTCTAAGCGGAGCGTGTTTGCGAACTACCAGATGCGATTCTGTGCCAAGGGCGTGAAGAACGCCGGCTAATTCCACTCCAATGTAGCCTGCGCCAACCACGACAGCGCGCTTCGGCTGCTCTTTTAAGGCAAAGAAACCATCAGAATCAATACCGTACTCAGCACCTTTAATATCTGGGATGATTGGGCGGCCGCCTACAGCAATCGTAATATGATCAGCCGTGTACTTTTCGCCGTTGACTTCTACCGTGTTGTTATCGATAAACTTCGCGAAACCGCGAATTAAGGTAACGTCATTTGCGGTAAGAGCGCGGTCGTAAGAAGCATGAATACGCTCAATATAAGCCTGGCGGCTGGCAATCAGGCTGTCCCAGCTAAAGTGATTTACCGACAAATCGAACCCGTATTCAGGTGCATAGCGATGTATGGCTTCAGCCACCTGTGCTCCGTACCACATGGCTTTTTTAGGCACGCAGCCAACGTTCACGCAAGTACCGCCAATATCTTTCGCTTCAATGATGGCGGCCTTCTTTCCGTGTTTAGCTGCACGGTTTGCAGATGCGATACCACCGCTGCCACCGCCAATACATATATAATCAAAATGTGTCATTCAAAAAGCCTTCTTTGTCGGTTAGGCGAACATAAACGATAAGCATAGATGCCTTCGGTAGGTTCGCACAGCAAATCATTCTCTATCGGTCTTGTCATAAAGAGTGATTAAAAGACCGAGATTTGCTTTAGGGAATTTCATTTAGTTTATCAATGGGGACAGTGCAGCCTAATTAAAAGGCTAAGACAAAGCGAAGCATATTATGCATCGCTCATCCTGCTTTCAGCACGAAACTTTTAAAGCTTATTCACTTATAGTAGCAGAAAGCTCTTCTGGTTCTATTTGAATACTAAACGCTTTTCCACGTTCTTCTTCAAAGTGTACGAGTTTTTGAATGGTGGCATCACTAAACACATGTCCCTCAGGAAGGATAAGGATGTGACTATCGTTATACAAATTTTGGGCTAGTACCATGCCTGCTTTGAGCTGCGAGGCTTTCAATGATGTAGAAAGCAGTTTAGATGTCGTTACATCTTCTGCTTCGAGCAACAGGTCCAAAAATTCACCGTCATAGCGGGTGTTTCTGTGCTTTTTCATTTCTAGTTTGGCATCGCGAGGGCTCATTTCGATACCGCTCATTCTGCCGGTTACTAAGCGCCAGTAATCTCGGGCTATGGCCAAGATACGCGCGCCAGCAGGAATTTCTTTTGCAACTTTGTTATACAAGCCTGAGCCATTATAGTGCTCGAACTGAAATTCAATAATGTCAGAAACTTGATGTAGTTCGTGCGCCGGAGCAAGTATTAACGCAGCCTGCTTGGTTTGCGATAGATAGTTTTGCTGCTGTTGATATTTAAGCTTTGAAAATGGCGCCTTAAAATCTTCGCTTTCAAGCCCTAGTAACCCAAGCTCGCAGATAAGGCCCGCATAACGCACCTGTTTGATTTCTTCTTTCTCTAACCGAGCAATACGCGCTAGTTTTGATGCCAACTCGCTAACCTCAATGGCAAACTTACCATTAATGTCAGGGTTAATGCTTATCACGTTGAACAGCACCTGCTCCATTGCAAGGTTGTGTTTTTCGATTTTATTTAGCGCCGCTTTTATTTGGCGCGTGCGCTTTTTAACCACTTGTTCTAGTGAAGCATTTACGTCGCGTAGCTTTTTATTTTGCAGTCGTGTTAGTTTTTGAAGACGAAGGTTTTCCGCCTTTAACTTAACGCGTTCTAAGCCTTCTTCTACAACAGCGATAAGCTCTTGGTTGTCCCATGGCTTTTGCAGGTAACGGTGTATCTTGCCTTGGTTTACAGCCTTAATGGTCGATTCAATGTCGGCATAGCCCGTTAGTACAACTCTAAAGGTTTCAGGATAATTGGTAGCGACCTGTTCGAGTAATTCCGCACCTGACATCTGCGGCATTTTCATGTCAGAAATAACAACGTGAACATCGTGTTTACTCATTAAATCTAACGCTTTGGCACCACTATCAGTAAGCAGTAAGGTGATATCCATAGTGAACAGAGCACGCTTAATAGCGCGAAGGATATTCGGTTCGTCGTCGACAAATAGAACCGTGTAGGTCGTGGCTTGTTCCGTAGTACGCTCTGTCATGAATTATTATCCTTATAAGCGACGTTACAACTATTACACGCAATGCTGCTTGATAACACTATTACTTGCTTCATCCTTCGCTCTCTGACTTTTTATCTGAATCTGAATTAATGGGGAGCGCTAAGGTGAATACGCTTCCTTCCCCCTCTTTGCTGGTGGCTGAGAGCGTGCCGCCATGCTCCTGAGCAATGCCAAACGAAATTGAAAGACCTAAGCCAGTGCCTTGCCCTTCAGGTTTAGTTGTAAAAAATGGATTGAAGAGTTTGTCTAAATGACTTGATGGAATACCGCAGCCAGTGTCTTCTACACGAAGCTCGACAAACTTGCCCGCAGTACAGGTGGTAATAGTTATCTTACCGTTCTTACCCGTGCTCTCTATCGCTTGACCCGCGTTAATGAGTAAGTTGGTAACAACCTGAGAAACCTTGCCTACATTCATGGCAACGTCAGGGACTTTGCCTAAATGCGTTTCGACAGTACAAATATACTTTAATTGGTTGTTCACCATGGCAAGGGTAGTGCGTACACAATCATTAATGTTGTGCTGCTGCATGTGGTCACTGTCTACACGAGAGAATAGCTTTAACCCTTTTACAATTTCAGCAACCCGACTTAAACCGTCTCTCGAATCGCTGAGGAGGTCGGTGATATCTTCATTGATAAACGCCATATCCTGATTAGCTAACATTTTTTCTAGTTCTGATAAGGCAGAAGCACGCTTACCCTCGTCTTGCTCATTAAGCACCGCGTTAATTTGTGAGAATGTCATTTGGTAGGTAGCAACGTACTCGCTTAAGGTGGATATGTTGCTGCTGACAAAACCGACAGGATTGTTAATTTCATGGGCGACCCCCGCTGCTAGCTGGCCAACTGACGCCATTTTCTCAGCTTGAAGTAGTTGTACCTGGGTCTCTTTTAGATCTTTATTGGCCTCTTGGAGTTGATAGTTTTTCTGATGCAGCAATGCGGTTCTATCCTGAACCTTTTCTTCAAGTAGCGTGTTAAGCTCTTTAAGCTCATCTTGCGCGTATTGACGCTGCGCATGTTCTTCTTTTAAACGCTCAACCAGTTGATTAAATGCCTCTGCCAGTTCGCTTAACTCATCAGTGCCGCGCACGGGAACAAAAACATCTTGATAGCTGTTGTTTTTCACTGCATCACCTAAACGTTTAGCGCCTTCGTGTAATTGATGAAGCTGCGACATCAGGTAAGAACCAAGTAAGTAAGAGCACAATCCGACCAAAATAAATTCTAGAAAAGCCAGTGTAACTGTCCAGTTTCTCACCCTTGATACAGATTCAGTTACTGAAGCAATGTTAAGCCCAATCTCTACATATCCGTACAAAGTCCTGTTCACCATGATGGGGGCTCGGGTGTTGTAAATACCATCATCAGCGTCCGAAACACTTGTGTCGGCAGTAAAAGGGCGGTTTAGTGCGTTGGTGTTACCCTTTTCTACGAAAACTCTGCCTAATTTGTCTTTAACTTTGACGTAAGCAATATTGGGGTTGGTAAGAATTTCTGAGACGTCGGCATCTAGAGCTGCAAGGTCATAACTTAAAAAGGCATTTTTTGTCGTCGAAACAAAAAGGGCAACTGTGGTGTCGGCTGACTTCTTTATATTACTGTCGACAAGGTCATTAAGTAGCTGAAACACCGTCACAATGAGCACTAGCAGCAAAAGCGCTGCTATTGATGCGATGCCTGTTATTGTTTTTATACGCAACGAAAGTTTCATACGAGTCTACTCATAAATACGGCCTCGATAGCGATGCTATTCCCAATGCTCTCACGTCGTCCCAATCACTGTCGTTTGACGCTATAAAGCCGTTAAATCCAATACCTTTTAAAATCCAAGACTTACTTGTGTCATTCGACAAAGCAAGTAATGCATTAAGAATAGCTTGTCTGTCAGCGAGTGCCATATTTGGATGGGTTGCGATAGCATGAGGCGTATAACCTTTGCTCTTCCAAAGGACACGTAATTCTTGTTTAACGTCGTCAGGTGAACTGTTAAGCGTACGGACAATGCCACCCCCAGCATTGAAAAAGCCCCTTTGTACTGCGAGGTACACAGAGTCATGAGAATTGACGTAGCGCGGTACAAAAGCAATGCTTTTCATCCGCAAGTGAGCGCTTGTGATAATTGTGGCAGCAAACGCAGCTAGCGCTGGGAAGGCTACTTCGGTACCGCTTAAGTCATCCAGAGAGCGTATGGGGCTGTCTTTATGTACAACAAGTAAGCCGCGAATTTCTTTATCGCGTTGGCGCGCAAGCGCGCGGTATCCCGCAGATTCATTAAAGACCACAAAGTGGTAGGGGTTCATGTAGGCAATATCATATTTGCCGTCGGCGAGATTAGCCTCGAAGGTGGGAATGTCTTTTGCAGTTTTAAAATCAATCTTAAAACCGGTGTAATTGCTCACATAGTCGATTAAGGGTTGCCATGTTTCAGCCATTTTCTTGGCAGACTGCTGAGGTACAACAGCAAAAGTAAGGGGTTTAGCATTTGTCGGTAATGCGCAAACACCTACAAGCAAACTTAAAAGAGCGAATCGCGATAACCAAGCCATAATGTCACTCCCTTTAAATCGATTTACATCGACATAAACTGCTCAAGGACCATTGTTAAGTCATGATTTGAGAACGGCTTTTGTAAGGTGGCATCAGCCCCTATCTCAAGCGCGCGCTCCAGGCTAATTTCATCGAGTGCCGATATGACCACAATTTTGAGATCTTTATATTTACTTTGATCTCGCGTGAATTCGATAACGCTGTAACCGTCCATGCCTGGCATACTTAAATCGAGGGTCATGACTTTGGGCTCGTATTGGCTCAGCATAATCCCCGCTTGGAAGCCGCCTGTAGCGATATACGACTCATAACCCGCCCGTCTGGCCACGCGCTGAATAGACTTGGCAACTGGCATTTCATCGTCAACAATTAATATTGAGGGCGTGGCAATGCCTTTCAATGAATCGGGAATTGGCATGTCGTGTCGTTCAAGAAAGGCGACAAAATCTTCTACTAATACTCTGTTGTTTCCACGCCCAGGAAGTTTGAAGCCTTTCAGCTTGCCGCTTTCGATCCATCGAATTACGGTGCGCAGATTTACATCGCAATATGAGGCTATTTCGCCTGAGGTCAACGTTTTCATATCTATGCCTTGTAGATTTATTAATCGAAATTATAGACGCTGAACAGCGAAGGGACAAAGTAGACAAAAGGATGAAATGTGACATTTGTGACAGAGCTTGGCGGAGCTGACTGTGTTGTTCAGTTTTTATGAGGGGCATTAAGAAAAACGGTGCAGCGGCATTCATTGAATTCGTAAATATAGGCAATAATCATGATCCATGCACGTTGACGGCAAGTAAGTTCAAAATAGGTCAACAGTGGCTAAAACAATAGCTTGCTTTTAATCAGCGAAGCCCCATCATTATTCTATCAACGTGTTAAGAGTGAAAAAGATTATGACAACCCCTGCAATTGAAATGGTAGATGGTCTACCAATTTTTTCTGCTATTGAACCTGCCTCTATTAAGCCTGCAATTGAAAAAGCCATTGCGGCGTGCAAAAGCGAAATAGAAGAGGTCGTGGCGTCGAAAGATTACTCTTACCAGAATTTAGTGCTGCGCCTTGAAGAGGCCGATGATCGTTTAAGTAAAATATTTTCACCCGTTTCGCATATGAATAGTGTAGTGAGCAGCGATGAATTGCGTGAAGCTCACGATGCGTGTTTGCCATTACTATCTGAATATGGAACTTGGGTAGGCCAGCACGAAGGCCTTTACAATGCTTACGCTTCCCTTAAAGCGTCTGACGAATTTGCGACCTTAAGCGAAGAGCAGCAGAAAGTGATTGAAAACGCCGTTCGCGATTTCACATTGTCAGGCGTAGCGCTTCCCGCAGAGCAAAAGAAGCGTTTTGCAGAGATCCAGGCAAAGCTTAGCGAGCTATCGTCAACCTTTTCCAATAATGTGATGGACGCCACTATGGGCTGGACTAAACACATTACCGATGAGGCTGAACTTGCCGGTATGCCAGAGTCAGCCCTTGAAGCAGCGGCGCAAGCTGCGCACCAAAAAGACTTACAGGGCTGGTTGTTTACATTAGACATTCCGTCTTATTTGCCAGTCATGCTTTACGCCGATAATCGCGAACTTCGCGAAGAAATGTATCGCGCCTATGCAACAAAAGCGTCCGATCAAGGCCCTAATGCGGGTAAGTGGGATAACACCGATATAATCAAAGAGACCTTAACGCTGCGTACTGAACTGGCTGAATTGTTAGGCTTTTCAAGTTATGCAGAGCGTTCACTAGCGACTAAAATGGCGGATTCTACCGATCAGGTCATCGGTTTCTTACGTGATTTGGCGGCTAAGTCTAAGCCTCAGGCAGAGAAAGAGCTTGAAGAAGTACGAGCGTACGCGAAAGACAAGCATGGTGTCAGCGAGCTAGCGGCATGGGATTTACCGTATTACAGCGAGAAACTGAAACAGGAAAAGTACACGATTTCTGATGAAATGCTTCGGCCTTATTTCCCTGAAGATAAAGTGCTGTCTGGTTTATTCGAAGTTGTACATCGCCTGTACGGCTTAAAAATTATTGAGCAGCCTGGCATTGATACATGGCATAAAGATGTACGTTACTTCACCATTACTGACGATGCTGATGTGATGCGCGGCAGCTTTTACCTAGACTTATACGCACGAGCTAAAAAGCGTGGCGGCGCGTGGATGGATGAATGTCGAGTTCGTCGTGAAAAAATGAATGGCGAATTGCAGCTACCCGTTGCGTACCTTACCTGTAATTTCAACGCACCTGTAGGGGATAAGCCAGCGCTATTTACCCACGATGAAGTGGTGACCATGTTCCATGAGTTTGGTCATGGGATCCATCACATGCTTACTAAAATGCGCGTAGCTGGTGTGTCCGGTATTAACGGTGTGCCATGGGATGCGGTTGAACTGCCAAGTCAGTTTTTAGAAAACTGGTGCTGGGAAGAAGACGCGCTTAACTTTATCTCTGGTCACTATGAAACTGGCGAACCGCTTCCTGCTGATTTACTGGAGCGTATGCTTGCTGCACGGGATTACCAGTCAGCGATGCAGATGGTACGCCAGCTTGAATTCAGTCTTTTCGACTTCTTACTGCATAGCGAAAAAGGCAGTGAGGTAGACGTACAGGGCACATTGGATAAAGTGCGTGAAGAGGTGGCCGTGGTCATTCCTCCATCGTTTAACCGTTTCCAAAACGGCTTTGGTCACATATTTGCTGGTGGATACGCAGCGGGCTATTACAGCTATAAGTGGGCCGAGGTGCTTTCTGCCGACGCGTACAGCAAGTTTGAAGAGGATGGCATCTTTAACCGCGATACGGGCAAAGCGTTCTTAGAAAACATTTTAGAAATGGGCGGTAGTAAGCCTCCTATGGACTTGTTTGTTGCTTTTAGAGGGCGCGAGCCCCAAGTTGACGCTTTGCTTCGTCACAGCGGTATTAAAGGCTAGGCACACATGAAAGAGTCTAAGTTAGAGTCTTTTCAATCTATCTACCGCCGAGCGTGCGAGCGCAAAGGCGGTGAAAGGGTGCTTGAAGCCATGCTCCAAGCGCCACTTTCTAAAGCGCAAATTGAAGCAATTCCTGACGACCGCTTTTTAGCGGCGATGACCAAAAAAGTGTTCCAGTCGGGCTTCGTGTGGCGAGTTATCGAGCAAAAATGGCCCGACTTTGAAACCGTATTTTTCGGGTTCGACATTGATAAAGTGTTGTTGATGCCCGATGAAATGCTAGAGCAAAAAGCGTCAGATAAGCGCATTGTTCGCAACTATAAAAAAGTGATGACAGTGCGTGACAATGCCATGATGATCAAAGACGTAGCCCTGGAGCGCGGTAGCTTCGGTAAGTTCGTAGCAGGCTTTGAAAAAGACAATATCACTGAGCTTTGGGCGTTTTTGAAAAAACGCGGTGCGCGATTAGGTGGCAACACCGGCCCCTACATGCTTCGTGCGCTAGGTATAGACACGTTTTTATTCTCTCGTGACGTGGAAGATTACTTGCGAAAGAATGAAATTATCGACGGTGGCTTAACCTCGAAAAAGTCGCTGTCGGCGGCCAATGCGGCATTTGCGCAGTGGCATGAAGAAAGCGGCCGTTCTTTGCAAGAGATCAGTGCCATTGTTGCCTATAGTTGGGGCACAAACAATCAGGTAGCGTAGAGCAAGCTGCTCTAGTCTTCTAAACAAGCGAGCTTGTGCCTTGCAGGCTCCGCTTTTGTAAAGGCCAAAGGCTTGATTTACATCAGGAGACAGTCAGGCATAAAGCTTTTGCTTGAGCACACAATCCTATACACTTCGGCATTAATAAAAATATTCAAATTACAGGACTGTCATGAGCGACAATCAAACTCCCGCTACGCAAGCAGACTCTGCAATCGACAATGCTACTGAGCACACAACGCACTTTGGTTTCAAACAGGTGGATAAAGGGCAAAAAGCCTCTTTAGTTGCTAATGTTTTTGACTCTGTTGCAGCAAAGTACGACGTAATGAACGACCTTATGTCGATGGGAGTGCATCGTTTATGGAAGCGTTTCACAATAGACTGCAGCGGTGTTCGCGCGGGTAATAGAGTATTGGATATTGCCGGTGGTACTGGCGATTTAACCGCTAAGTTTTCACGTTTGGTAGGCCCGACTGGGCGTGTAACCCTTGCCGATATCAACTTGTCTATGCTGAAAGTAGGCCGAGATAAGCTGCGCGATCGCGGCTTGGTAAGCAATATCGATTATGTGCAAGCTGACGCGGAAGCATTGCCTTTCCCCGACAATCATTTTGATGTGGTGACCATGGCATTCGGCCTTCGCAACGTAACGGAAAAGCAAAACGCGCTTAATTCTATTTTTCGCGTGTTAAAACCAGGCGGCCGTTTACTGGTATTGGAATTTTCTAAGCCTACGTCAGAGCAGCTCAGCAAACTTTACGATATGTACTCGTTTCACATTTTGCCAAAAATGGGTCAGCTAGTGGCGAACGATGCAGAAAGCTACCAATACCTTGCGGAAAGCATACGTATGCACCCAGATCAAGAAACCTTGAAGGGGATGTTCGAGCAGGCTGGCTTTGAGCAATGTGATTACCAAAACCTGACTGGCGGTATTGTAGCGCTACATAGAGGTTATAAGTTTTAATGCCTACTTCTGCGCTGGTTACCGCAACGGCTGAATCGGTTTTAAACAAGTTGCTGTCTTTAGACGAAGACAGCGAAGTAAGGCTAAAAGCGCTTGCTGGCGCCAGGCTTACCGCGTTCATTTCGCCGCTTCCTTATGGTATTACGCTGTCGTTTTCTGACCGTATTGACGTACTCAGCGAACAAGGCTCGTTTGAAGACGCCGTCGCGTCCCTTGGGCCGAAAGACTGTTGTATTAAAACGTCGCTACAAACCTTGCCAGAGTTAAAAGAAACCAGCCAGTTGACTCGTCTTATTCAGCAAAAGGCCCTCTTTTTGGAAGGAGAGCTCTATGTTGCTCAGCAGGTCAGTGCCTTGTTTCAGCAGCTCGATATCGACATTGAAGAGTTGCTGGCACAAAAGACCAACGATGTTATTGCCCATCAGACCGTGAAAACGGTGAAAACCGTGCATGAGAAGTCGATGTCAGCGCTAGCGTCCATGGCGAAGGTATTCGGCAACGCCGTAGTAGAAGAAAAGCAGCTTGCTGCACACAAGCTGGCGGTTATGCACTTTAGTGACGAAGTTAATGCGCTTCGCGATCGAGCAGAAAGTGCTGATGCGAGACTGCGCCGCCTAGAAGAAAAATTTAAGTAAGATTGAGAGAAACAGGCTCATAAATGCGTATTGTTAGGTTATACCGAATTAACAAGGTATTGTTGGAACACGGCTTAGACGAACTTATTCCAGCAAAGTGGTTACCCTGGTACGCGCGGGCTATGCGTCATACCATTTTTTGGGTGCGAAACAAGCACAAGGGCAAGTCAGCCGGCGAGCGTATTACCCTTGCACTACAAAATCTTGGGCCTGTTTTTATTAAATTCGGCCAGATGCTCTCTACCCGCCGAGACTTGCTTCCCCCTGCCATTGCTAACGAACTTGCCCGTTTACAAGACAAAGTTCCGCCGTTTTCATCTGACGCTGCACAAGACATTATCAAGCAAGCGTTGGGACTTTCTGACTTAAGTGAATTATTCAGTGAATTTGAAAAGGCGCCGCTGGCGTCTGCCTCTATCGCCCAAGTTCACGCGGCAAAGTTAAAGCTTAACAATGAAGACGTTGTGGTAAAGGTGTTGCGCCCAGATATTCGCGATACCATCGTGGCGGACATGGAGCTATTGTTTAGCTTGGCTAACGTGCTTCAACGCTGGCTTCCTGATGGCAAACGACTGCGTCCTGTAGAAGTGGTTGTGGAATACCGCAAGACCATTGTTGATGAGCTGGATTTACTGCGTGAATCTGCAAACGGTATTCAGTTAGGGCGTAATTTTGAAGGTTCAGACGCGCTTTATGTACCTAAAATTTACAGTGACTATTGCCGCAATAATGTGTTGGTTATGGAGCGTATTTACGGTCTGCCAATCTCAAATATAGACGCATTACTTACCCAAAATACCAATATGAAAAAATTGGCCGAGCGCGGTGTGGAAGTATTCTTCACTCAGGTATTTCGCGACAGTTTTTTCCATGCAGACATGCACCCGGGCAATATCTTTGTATCTACCGAACACCCTGAAAACCCCAAATATATCGCCATCGATTTTGGCATTGTGGGTACGCTCAACCGTGAAGACAAGCGCTATCTGGCTGAGAACTTTATTGCCTTCTTCAACCGCGACTATCGCAAAGTCGCGCAGCTTCACGCCGACTCAGGCTGGGTACCGCAAGATACCAATATCGATGAGTTCGAGATGGCCATTCGAACCGTATGTGAGCCGATATTTCAAAAGCCATTAGCAGAAATATCCTTTGGTAACGTGTTGCTACAGCTTTTTAATACAGCACGACGTTTCAATATGGTGGTTCAGCCACAGCTTGTGCTACTGCAAAAAACATTGCTGTATATCGAAGGATTAGGCCGTCAGTTGTATCCTCAGCTCGACCTTTGGAAAACCGCTAAGCCGTTTCTTGAAAACTGGATGAAAGAGCAGATTGGCTTTACCGCCATGATGGGGAAGGTGAAAGACAACTTACCTTTCTGGTCTGAAAAACTACCTGAAATGCCAGATCTGCTGTACGACAGTTTACAGCAGATGAAGCGCTTGCCATTGCAACAACAAAGGGCACATTTGGCACTGCTCCAAGAGCAAAAGAAAACAACTCAGACCACTCATTTAAGCGTAGTGGGCGCCACTTTTGTGTTAATGACAGCAATACTGCCAATGTACGATTTATCATGGTATTTCCCTGCAAGTACAGGTGTAATTGGCGCAATTTGCTGGTATTTGGCCTGGCGGAAAGGGCATTAATTTTTGTTACGCTGCGGTGAAATATTTATGAAATCCGTAGTTTATCAATTAATTTGTATAGTAATCGTCCCGAAGAGTGTTATAGTGGCTATGGCTCTAAGCCAAAGTCTTTAAATAGACGCGATTTTGTATTATTTGCTATATGTTAAACCACTCGAGTTACCCGGTAATTTGTTGTAAGTTGTTTGTCCATTCGTAAGTAAGACCCAATACTCCGCCAATTTAAAGACTCTAAAGAACTTAGTTACACGCGCTTATGCGCAATTTAATACGATATTTGAGGTCTATACGACATGTCTAAAGTTACAGGCACAGTTAAGTGGTTCAACGCTGATAAAGGTTACGGTTTTCTAACTCAAGATAACGGCGGTAAGGACGTATTCGTTCATTTCCGTGCGATCATCTCTGACGGTTACAAAACGCTTCCAGAAGGTCAGCGAGTAGAATTTGAAGTTGAAGAAGGTCAAAAAGGTCTTCAAGCTGCTAACGTGCAAGCTATCTAAGAATTCAAAAACGGCGGTCATTTGACCGCTGTTTTTCTTTCTAATGTCTGTATTTCTACACCCACACTTAATGCGCGACAAAGCTTTTAGTCCATACCGCTTCGGTATATTTCATGTTCAACGAATAACGCTTTTCATCAATAGCTAGTCTACTGCGTAGCTATCGCTTTTCTCTCTCGGCTACACCACATAAGCACTCGTTCACCCCAATAAATTTGAAGCTCGCAGCATATTCCTAATATCAATACGCCACGGTATTGCGTAGTCATAGCGTTTAATGCTTTACTCATTACAACGCCCATTTGGGTAATACCAGTCCGCACAGTTAATTACCCACTCGGCGAGACTCAAAGTGTTCGTAATCGCGGCGATAAATACGTCTACAGGGAGTGCTTAATGCGCAAGACATCAACTATTCGATCTTCATTGGCCACCGCGCTACTTATTCTTAGTTCAAACCTTGCTTATGCTGCTCAGGCAAATGGACAAGTTGATGAGCAGGGTGTTTTAGCAATGGTGCTTAATACCGAAATCCGAATGGCAGATGTCGTGCCTAGTGAAGAAGAACGTAAAAACTTGAAGCAGCAAGCGAAAGACAATTACGCAGGTATGCTTGATTATGTGGTCCGTGTAAATGCGTCTAACAGAATTTATGAGCTTGTTTTAGAGGACTATGCAAAACAAAAAGGCATAACTGTTAATCAAACACTGGTAAGCAAGTTTATCGAGAAGTTTGAAGGTCAGGTTTCAAGTGAAACGACCACGAAACCTATTAAAGAGATAGCGACCAAGCAGGTTATGCAGTTTCAAACAGAAAAAGCGATGTATGAAGAATTTGGAGGGCGTGTTATCTTTCGCCAGTCTAACCCGCAAATGCCGATTGACGCTTACAATACACTGCTATCTCGCTATCGCGATGCAGGTAAACTTAGCATAATAGACGAGGACTTGCGGGATGCATTTTGGGATGTATTCACGCCTCCCTTTCAGTACGAAATTACACCAGAAAATGTTGACTTTAATCAGCCTTGGTGGCTTTAAATAGCCTCCATAAAAGTAAAGCGCCTGACGTAATTCGCTGAAAAACTAAGAACATGGAAATAAAGGGCAACATCTCACTATGCGTAGTGAAAAAATAAGCGGTATAGACACAATAGATAAAGCCATTTTGGCCATGCTACAGAATAACGCTGACACGCCTGTCGCAGAAATCGCTGAGCAAGTTGGGCTTACGGTAACGCCCTGCTGGCGACGTATTCAAAAGCTAGAAGAGAAGGGCATAATCTCTAGGCGAGTAGCGCTGTTGCAAGCAAAACACCTGGGGCTGGCCATGACCGTTTTCGTGCAAGTAAAAGCGGGCAGACATGATGGAAAGTGGCTGGCAAGTTTCGCTAAACACGCCGCATCATTTGATGAAGTTGTTGAATGTTATCGTATGTCTGGCGAATACGATTACCTGCTAAAAGTCCTCGTTACCGATATGGATTGCTTTGATCATTTTTATAAGCGATTGGTTAACGGTATAGAATTTTCCGACGTCACTTCAAGCTTTGCAATGGAGCAGATTAAGTACACAACCTCGGTACCGTTAAACCACATTTAAAATCCAAAAAAAAGGGGCCGGTTTGATGGGCCCCATATAAATTAATGATTTTGGTCTTCAACGTGCTGGTCGGCGAATATCTTGGATTTCTTTTTGATTTTACATCCTAAGATACGCTGCGCATTTTTACGGCCGATATAGTGAGCGACTGTGTAGGGGTGCGCGCGCTTGAAGAACCGTGAGAACGAATGGAATACATTTTCCATGGTATTGGCTCCTTCTATTAAAAATTGCCCCAAATAAAATATAGTAATATTACAGTTTGATGTCAACAAAATATTTAACGGTAAGTAACGTTTAAATTTTGATCACACCTTAAGGGGAGACTAGCTAACGCTAAACATCCTCTAGTCATTGGTATACATTGTTCGAGGGAAAGGATCATATTTTGATCGCAGGTTTTCAGATCGAGTTCGTGGGTAGGTGATACTGGTCACCGCAAATGCCCCAAGCACAGGAAAGGCCGCGGGAACCGCAAGAAACTCGCAATGTAAAGCGTTTAGTATAGCGCTGAATAGAAAGTGAACACCATTGAATTTCAATGATGTTCACTATTGTTTTAAGTAATTGGGATCTGTTGCGATCCCATCAACAAAGGCTAGTAGTAAGAAAGCTTCTCTGATTTACCGGAGAATATTTTATATACCATGGCCGTATAAGCCAAAATAATAGGTACAACAATAACTACGCCAACAAGCAAGAAGCGCAGAGAGCTTGCATCACTAAGCGCATCCATCACCGTCATCTGTCCAGGGATGATAAACGGATAGTAGCTTATGCCAAATGCGGTGAAACAAAGTAAAAATACTAGAAGGGCAATAAAGAACGGAAGCCATTCGCCTTTCCCTTGTGCATCAGGCAGTTTTTTAAGCAACACACCACATAGTGCTAAGAGCGCAAAACACGCTACTGGAATAGCGAAAAGCACATAGCCCCAAGGAGCAGACAACCATAAGTCTCGCACGTCATCGTGTAAGGTTAGGTTTGCGATACTTACCGCGACAATCCCTACTGCCAGTACCCCTAAACCTCTTCTGGCCCAGTAATACGCTTTTTGTTGAAGCTCACCTTCGCCTTTAAGTATTAACCAGCACGAGCCAATAAACGCATAAGCAGCCGTAACACCAAATGCAGCGAGAAGTGCAAAGCCTTGCGCCCAAATATCTGTGCGAAGCCCCGTCACGTATATACCTAACATATACCCTTGAGCTAATGTGGTTAAAAGCGAACCGTATTTGAATACCATGTCCCACTTACGCTTTTTCACCTGTACAACCTTGGCGCGAAAATCGAACGCTACGCCGCGCAAAATAAGCCCTAATAACATGAAGGTTGCAGGCAAGTACAAGGTTTGTAAAAACTCACTATGGGCTTCAGGGAAAGCAATAAGCAGTAGACCTATGGCGAGCACAAGCCACGTCTCATTAGCATCCCAGTAAGGCCCTATGGAGGCTATCATGTCATCGCGAAACGCTTCTGTTCTTGGCGGGATAAGTACACCCACACCCAAGTCGTAGCCATCTAAAATGGCGTACAGCAATACAGATAGACCAAGTAAACCCACATAAATATTTCCGAGCATTTCTGCTGATACATTTTCAAACATGTTTGCTCTCCTTAAACCGTGCTTGGGTCTGGGTCAGTAGGTTGCATTTTTGCCTTGGCAACTTCGCGCTCTTCCGTCGTTATCTCTTCAATTTCAACGGCTCTTCTGCACATCAACATAAGTGTTCCCATGTATGCGATTAGAAGCACCGTATAGATAACAAGATAGAGCGTGAACGACAGAGCAATATTCGCCGGTGGTAACTGGGTAACGGCATCAGCGGTTCTTAATACACCACTTACCAAATAGGGCTGACGGCCTATTTCCGTTACGTACCAGCCTGCTAACGTAGCAATCCAGCCGCTAAACGCCATGCCTGCAAACGTGCGTTTAAGCCAAATTGGGAAGTCTTTGTTACGCATAAGATAAAGACTGCCAAGCCATGACACAGCGAGCATCAACATGCCCATACCCACCATAACCCTAAAACCGAAGAAAACAGGAGCAACGGGCGGATGCTCTCCTTCAAACTCATTTAACCCCTTAATCTCGCCCTTAAGTTCGTGAGTAAGAATTAAACTTGCACCATAGGGAATGGGAATTTCAAAATGATTCTCTTTGCTTTCTTCGTCAGGAATTGCAAAAAGCAACAAAGGTGCGCCTTCAGTGGTTTCCCAAAGTCCTTCCATCGCCGCTACTTTCTGAGGCTGATGCTCAAGCGTATTTAAACCATGCATGTCACCAGCAAAAATTTGTAGCGGGATTAACACTGCCGCCGTATAGGTGGCGGTTTTAAGCGCGAGCTTAGGTGCAAGCTTGTCGTCGCCTTTAAGCATGCGGTAGGCCGAAAGCCCAGCTATCAGGAAGCTGGCCGTCAGTCCAGACGCTAACATCATATGTACAAAGCGGTAAGGGAAAGACGGGTTAAAGATAATTTCTTTCCAGTTTGTGGCATACACCACACCGTCGACCACTTCAAAACCCTGCGGGGTTTGCATCCAGCTATTTAAGGCTAATATCCAGAACGCAGAAGTAGTGGTGCCAAGTGCAACAATAAGGGTTGAAGCCGTATGCAGCCAGTTCGGAACACGGCGTATGCCAAACAGCATGATGCCTAAAAACGTGGCTTCTAAGAAAAAGGCGGTAAGTACCTCATAACCGAGTAGTGGCCCCGCCACATTACCTACTTTCTCCATAAATCCAGGCCAGTTAGTACCAAACTGAAATGACATGGTGACGCCGCTTACTACACCCAAGGCGAAGCTTAGGGCAAAGACACGTACCCAAAAGCGATACATACGCATCCACACAGGGTGACCTGAAATATTAGAGCGCAGCTTAAAGTAAAATAGAAACCAGCCCATCGCCATGGTGATGGTTGGAAACAAAATATGAAAACTAATATTTAACGCAAATTGTAAACGAGACAGCAAGAATGCATCCACAGAAGGCCCCCTTAGTTAACGCTGTTTTTCCCCGGAAGTAGCTTGTCCTTAAGCTCAAGCATACGGCCCACGCCAGAACCCAACTTCATCAACGTGTTTAACTTTTCAGGTCCAAGATTTTGAAGCTCTTCAGACCATGCCGTAATTGATTCGAGTAAATCGTGAATTTCGTTCAGTTTATGTTGTGCATTCGCCTCTTTTTCATTGGCAGGTGCGTCAAGCAACAAATCACGCAGTAGACTCATTGTTGGGTCTATCTCGCGCTTTCTTCGTTCTTCAAACACTCTATTGGCCAGTGTCCAAATATCGCCAGCCGGAATAAAGAACTCTTTTCTCTCACCAGGAACAAGATGCTGTTTAACTAAGCGCCATGACTGAAGCTCTTTTAAACCCATGCTGGTATTGCCTCTGGATATGTTGAGCGCATCCGCAATTTCCTGCGCCGAAATGGGCTCTTCGTTTAAAACAATAAGCGCTAGAATTTGCCCAACTGTTCTGTTGAAACCCCAACGACTTCCCATTTCACCAAAGTGCATAACCGCAGATGTAATTAAAGGCGTCATTTTCATTTTTGACTTCCAGAAGTTTCAGAAATTACTGAAAGTTTATTGCTTAGGATCAATAAACACAAGTTTTATTCGTGATATTGCGTACGAATTTTTGAAAATTTAATATTCTTCTTATTAAGCGCTGCAATGATTTGACATGCTTCTTCAATAGAAAATTGGTATCTTATAGAGTAAGTCTAGGAACACACTGCGAAAATTCGCTTTATTGATATTTGGCGCAAAGTAATGCAAACAATTGACCATACCCCTACAACGCTTCAAAACTGTGAAGATGAAGCAATTCACTTGATTGAAAGCGTGCAGAGTTTTGGGTATGTCATTGCCATCAATCCTAGTACTAAAAAAATTCAGGTAGTGAGCGAGAACATTAATGACATGTTCAAAGTAGACGTCGTTCCCGGTGAAACACTTATCACTGAACTAATTGACATTCCCACTCCTGAAGCGCGCACATTCCAGACTATTTATGATGCTGTAAAAGGCGGAAATGTACGCCACGCCTACCAGTGGAAGTTTGCTGAAAATGCGCTCCATCTCAAAGATTGGGAGAAAGAAGGGAGTGGCGTTGCCTTCGATTCTAATGGGCTGTTAGTTATTGAGCTTGAGCCAACCCCTCAACTAAGCTTTGAGGCGGCGCAGCAATGGGTGCCAATGGATGTAGATATTCGCGCATTGTTACCCAATGTCGATGACCGCGACTCCATAGGCGATGTTGCCGATGCTATCGCTCAGGTATTTAAGCAATACATAGGTTTCGACTCGGTCATGGTTTATCAGTTTGACAAAACCTACTGTGGTGAAGTAATTGGTGAAGCCGCAAGTACAGATTCTCGCTCATTCAAAGGGTTGAAGTTTCCGGCTTCGGACATCCCCAGTCAGGCCCGTGAACTGTATCTAAAAAATCGAGTGCGCTGTGTCTACGATGTAGAAGAGCAAGTTATAGGCCTTAAGCCTTCGGTTAAAGAGGCAGAACGTCCGCCATTGGATTTATCAATGTCAATGGTTCGCTCTGTTTCGCCTATGCACATTGCCTACCTTAAAAATATGGGGATCCGCTCTTCATTTTCAGTTTCGCTTGTTTTTGAGGGTAAGCTGTGGGGATTGTTAGCATGCCACAACAGTGAACCTGCTTACATCGACCAGAAGAAACGTTTAGTTTGCGAATCATTAGGTCACCTTTATGCCTGGCAGCTTCACACGAAAGCACTGCATAAAAAGAAAGAGCAATTTCAAATTCGCCAACGCAAGCTGAACTATATTGTTCATCAGCTTACTTCATTCACGAACCCGCTTGAGGCCATCACGCAGAAAGAAGGAGACTTACTGGATGTTGCTGATTCGTGCGGTATGGCGGTGGTTACCCCTACGGGCAACTATCTGGTTGGTAAGACTCCCACAGAGAAAACCTTGGCAAAATTACTCGAAAAATTTGCCATTAGCGGCTCTGAGCAGTCCATTGCTATAAACCGATTAACAAACGAAATTTTAGATAGTGGCGACCTAAACGGCATTCGAGGCATGTATATTTCCTGCGTGTCTTCAAAACTGGGCTACTACACGGTTTGGTTTAGGGAGCAGAAAGACAAGACCATTCGTTGGGCGGGTCGCGATGCAGCCAGAAAAGATATTGGAAAGTCTCTTACTCCTCGTAATTCGTTTGATATGTATTTGCAAAGTGTCGCTGATGAATCGGTAGAGTGGACCGAAGATGACCAACTAATCATTGAAGGTTTTGATCATCTGTTTATACCTTACGCGCTAAGCTTAAAAGCGTCGCTCGATAAGCAAATTAGTAAATTAGAAGAGCTGGATAAAGCGAAAGATCAGTTTCTTGCCAGCATTTCTCACGAGCTACGTTCACCACTTAACTCCATTGTGGGGTGGACCGATTTAGCGCTTATGGATGTCGGCAATGTGGACAGAATGACTGATGCCCTTGGCGTGATAAAGCGCGCGGCATCAACTCAGGCAGCACTGATCAACGACATTCTCGATTTATCCCGTATTATTTCAGGTACGATGAAGCTCAGTACCCATTCGCTTAATATCGCAGGGTCCATATCTGAAGTTGCCAAATCTTTTGAGGCTGGGTTTGCGAGCAAGAATATTCAGCTATCGATAAATTGCGAAGACGATCACACGCAAATTCTGGGTGACAATCTCCGTATAAAACAGGTTATCAATAACCTGTTGAGCAATGCGCTTAAGTTCACGTCGAAAGGCGGTACTGTGCATGTAAGAGGTCGAAGAGAGCATTCGAACTACCTTTTCCGCGTTAAAGACAATGGCAAAGGTATGACACGCGAGCAGCTAGCTCATGTTTTCGAACGTTTTTATCAAGGCAAAAACGAGCACAACAAACATGGGTTGGGCTTAGGCCTGTCTATTGTGAAAAGTTTAGTAGAGATGCACGGCGGTGAAATTTATGCTGAAAGCGACGGGCTTAATGCGGGAACAACGTTTTACGTAACGCTCCCGATTGCGCCGCTTAATTTGCATGACGACATTATTGAAACTAAGAGCTCTGAAATTAGCGACCTGACCGAATCTTTGCGTTTGAACGGCTTACGGATTTTAGTCGCAGAAGATGAGCAAGACGCCCGTGATTTCATAAAGCTGTTTCTAGAATCCAACGGCGCGCGAGTTAATGTTGTGAAGAACGGCCTGTTAGCATGGAAAGAAATTAACGATATGCCCGAAGCCTTCGATCTACTATTGTCGGATATTGGTATGCCGGAAATGGACGGGCTGGGTTTAGTTTCAAAAATAAGAGCCAGTGAAATACCAGAAATTGCAAAGCTTAATGCCGTAGCACTGACCGCTTATGCCTATACATCTGATCGCGTTAAAGCACTTAAAGCTGGCTTTAACAACTATGTGTCAAAGCCGGTCGATGGCGAAGAATTGCTGACTATTCTGGAAATGTACTTGCCAGAAACGTCACACTAACGCAGACGACTCCCCGTCTTTTTTGCAACCTTTGATCAGCGGTATTACGAAGATAGAGCGCGAAGATAGAGCGTTAACAAGGCTGACGCATATCTTTGAATAGGCCATTTAGTTTAAGCAACGACAGGTATGCTTTGTAGTGTAGAAGTCGCGTAGTCGACTTCGTGCTTCTCTACCTAATTTAATGCCTTTCAAAGTTAAAGTTCACTGAAGTCAAAATTCATCTACCAGCGGCGGAGTAATAGCTGGTAGGTGGTTTTATCTAACAGCGACTCGCGGGGCGACGAACTTTCTTTATCGGAAAGGGCAGCACGCGCTTCCTCAAGCGATGCATACCTATCCCCGTCAATATAAAACGCGCTGGCTTCAGACGTAGGTTTACCGTCAAGGGAATAGGCGGTGTTTAACAAGTCTGACGTGGTAGTTATGTTGCTGTGCCCGATAAAGTCGGCAACGCCATCGCCATTCACATCTTTGGTGAGCCAAGCTAACTCAAGTGGCTGATTCAATTCCCCCGAATTCTGCATTGTCGACACAGCTTGATTGAATTGCGCAACAATCCTTTCAGCGTTAGCAACATTTTTGCTGATAGCTATTTGAAATCCGGTTTTTGCTAGAGGTTTTGCTGAAAAGTGGAGGGTTTCTTCATTATCGTTAGCCAGCAGTATGTTTAGCTCGCGCGCAAGCAGCTGGGTGGTAATTAAGTAAGGCGCTCTATCGTCGGCAAGTTGGCGAAATGCATCAAAAGTAGTGGGGTTGCGTGACCACTTTATATCTTTCAGCAGTCTGAATGATGGCGTATTCGCAAAGCGATTTTCAATAGCGACCCGGTTGTCTTTTAAATGAGGAAAAAGCTTTATTGCCTCAACGTCCGCCTCTTTACTTACCGCGTAAAGGTAAATGGGTAAGTAGATATCGGATAGAACATAGTTGCTGCTGTCCTCGCCCAAATTAACGTAGGCAAATTCACCGTCTAGCTTACCTGTCAGTACAGAACTGCCCAAAAAAGCTTGTCGCATAACCTGAAGTTGGATATCCAACTCCGCCTTCTGAAACACCTTTTCGAGCAGTGTGTTAACTCGAGCAGGCTCCCCATCGTCGCTTATGTAGGTCTCGAAGGAAGCTGCACCTAATTTGGTAGGGGCGGCATGTAATTGCGAAACATTAAAACAACAAAGGGCTAGGCTTATGCCTAATAAAGAAAGACGTTGAGTGAAAATAGAGAGCGAGAACGCGCTGAATCTTACCAAAGGTGAACTCCGAACTGCCGTCATACATTTACTACACTGTAATGCAGTTAGTCGCTTAATTCCAATAAACACATACTGGCTTAAATTAACAAAATGTAAGCGACATCAATATATTGAGTGTAGTGTCCACGTTTATACTAGCTTTTATTGAGTAAAGTCATTCGTGACGATAAGCCGGTTTCACTACCAGCTTAACGTCACGAACTTGATTGCATGCGTAATTGGGGGCGCATTGGATGCGCATAAGTGCGCTCAATATAGGCGCTCAACATAAACGCTCAATTTAAACGCTTATTCTCCAAAGCTTCCCGCAGGACCTGGATAAACCACTACGCTTTCAACACCGTCCTTGTTAACGCTGGCTACGCCAAAGAAGTAGTTGTCGATAACGACGTTCTCAAGCATAGCCTCGGTGACGTAACCCACATATTTACTGTATTCCCATTGCGGAGCATCAGTATGACGCCAGTATACTTTGTACCCTTTAAGCTGCGGGTTCTCTTCAGCGTCTAGTGCATCCCACTTTAAAAACGTGGAGGGTTGAACTGCACCGGCAATTTCTACATTTGCAGGTGGGTTCGGTGCCCACGCCATTGCAGCAAGAGAAACAGCATTAAGGCCAGTAAGTTTGGCTGCGTAATCAAAGTCGACGCCATCCAAGGTGTCACCATAGGCAATACCGTCTTCTACGCGAAGGTCTTGGTGCTGGCGGGTGTAGTTTTCGTTAGTTTCCATAATACGAATACCCGGGTAGCCCAAGTCGTTGAACGGGCGGTGATGGCCGCCACGGCCAAAACGGTCCAAGCGATAAATCACCATCGTGTCTAGGTTCTCAATATACTGATCGGCAATTTTATCGATGTAACGGGCAAGGTTACGGCTTGGTGAGTCAACTTCACCCCCGGTGAAACGTCGCATGCGTGCTTCTTTATCCGTTTCGGTTACGCGTGTGCCTTCAGCAAACAAGCGAGCGGTGGTGTTGTTAATCACACCGTTAACCCCTTCGATATTGCCTATCATATCATTATTGAGCACGGCTTTAATTCGCCAGCCGTCTTCCTTGGCTTGGTTTGCCATAATACGCCCGCCGAAAAGCCCTTGCTCTTCGCCAGATAAAGCAGCATACACGATACTGCCGTTAAACTTGTATTTGGATAGTACTCGCGCAGCTTCTAGGGTACCGGCAACACCAGAGGCGTTGTCGTTTGCCCCTGGTGAGTCAGAGGTGAAGTCCATTACATCAGAGACCCGTGAATCGATATCGCCTGACATGATGACGTAACGGTCTGGATCGGTGGTACCGCGTTGTATCGCGATAACGCTAACCACTTCTACTGGGTCGGGAATACGTTTTTCTCCGCTGATGACTTCCGACTGGTAGTAAACTTCTAAGCAGCCACCACACTCGGCTGAAATTTTATCAAATTTAGATTTAATCCAACGTCGCGCAGCACCAATACCACGTGTATCAGACTCGGTTTCAGAAAGGGTATGGCGTGTACCAAAGTTCACCAGCGTAGTAATGTCTTTTTCAATGTTTTCAGCGGAAACATTTTTGGCAATATCATAAAGTGCTTGCTGCTGCTCGCTTTGTGCGTGAGCGGCGAATGACGCTGTGCTACTTACCAATACAGCTGATGCCAGTACTTTCATTAATTCAGTTCTTATTTTTGCACTTATACTCGCTAGTGCGGGTCGGTTTTTTATCATTGTTATCTCCTGTTTTTATTTTTTCACCATAACGAATACGTGGCAAAGCTACAATTGGAGTAAACGTGTTTAATGGTTGGTCATCGCAAGGCATCGCGATTGAAAAAAGGAGTAAGACGCTGGGAATGAAAAATGACTTTAAAAAAACAAAAAAGCCGGCATTCGCCGGCTTTCAGAATATGGGTTTACGCTAGCGCTTAAATAAACGCAAACGCGTCGCCAAACAGGTTCTCAACTTTTAAGCCGCGTTGTGTAAAATCATCGCGTACGACTTTGGCCATTTCAAAGCGACCTGCTACGTAAACCTGAATATTGGCAAAGTCAGCGTGGTCTGCCATTACCGCATGGTGTACCCAGCCCGTTCTGCCTTTCCATTCGTCGCATGCAAACTCTACAACCGGCACAAAAGTGAAGTGTTCGTTAGCTTCAGCGAGCTCAGTTAGCTTGTCAGCTAAATACAAATCAGCCGCGTGTTTTCCACCCCAATAAAGGGTAAGTGGTGTCTTGTCGCCGCTATTAAGATGCTCTTGCAGAATAGAGTAGGTATATGAGAAGCCAGTACCACCAGCAATAAGCACCATAGGCAGGCCATTACTTTGCAAAAAGGCATTTCCATTGCCCACATTTACAGTAATTTCGCCATCCGCACGCATGCGCTCTAGCACTTCACCAGCGTAGCTGTTGCCAGGCTCTGCGCCAATGTGTAATTCAATGCGGCTATTATCAAATGCGGCATTGGCAATAGAAAATGGACGCATATCTTTTTCGCCCATTACCACCATGGCGTACTGACCCGCCTTAAACTCAACAGGGCTTTCTGGCGTTAATTCAACTTTTTGAACCACTTCGGTTAAAGGCGTGATGCTTGCAACCTTACACTTAATTTCTGACATGTATTCTCTTCTAACCTTCTTGCTTAGCGTGTCGCCTTTGCATGCGCTTAAAAAAAAAGCGCATGCTTCAATACAAAATAAATAGCGCTAAAAATAGTCGCTACATAATACCAAGACTGTCCCAAATATCATCAACGCGTTTTTTAACGTCTTCGTCCATCACAATAGGTACGCCCCATTCTCGGTCGGTTTCGCCCGGCATCTTGTTTGTTGCATCCATGCCCATTTTAGAGCCTAGCCCTGAAACCGGTGATGCAAAATCCAAGTAGTCGATAGGCGTATTTTCTATCATTACCGTGTCGCGGGCTGGGTCCATACGGGTAGTGATGGCCCAAATAACATCGTTCCAGTCACGCGCGTTGACGTCGTCATCGCACACTATCACAAATTTGGTGTACATGAACTGGCGCAAGAACGACCACACACCCATCATCACCCGTTTCGCATGCCCAGGGTATTGTTTCTTCATCGTCACTACTGCCATACGATAAGAGCATCCTTCAGGCGGTAAGTAGAAGTCGACAATTTCAGGGAACTGCTTTTGCAAAATAGGCACAAACACTTCGTTTAGCGCAACACCTAAAATAGCTGGCTCATCGGGTGGACGGCCTGTATAGGTTGAATGATAGATAGGATCTTTACGGTGGGTAATATGCGTTACCGTAAACACAGGGAAGTCATCGACTTCATTGTAATACCCGGTGTGATCGCCGTATGGACCTTCAGGTGCTGTTTCATCTTGTGCGATATAGCCTTCAAGCACAATCTCGGCACTGGCAGGTACTTGTAAGTCGTTACTAATAGACTTAACTACTTCAGTTTTGTCACCACGCAGTAGGCCCGCAAAAGCATATTCAGAAAGGGTATCTGGAACAGGAGTAACCGCACCCAATATAGTAGCGGGGTCTGCGCCAAGTGCCACAGATACCGGGTAGGGTTCGCCCGGGTGTGTTTGACACCACTCACGAAAATCAAGGGCGCCCCCACGGTGTGACAACCAGCGCATAATAAGTTTGTTTTTGCCGATAACCTGCTGACGGTAAATGCCCAGATTCTGACGCTTCTTATGCGGCCCTTTAGTAACACTCAAACCCCATGTTACCAAAGGCGCAGCGTCACCCGGCCAGCAGCGCTGTACCGGAATTTTTGATAAATCTACGTCGTCACCGGTAAGCACCACTTCCTGACAAGGGGCTTTTTTAAGGACTTTGGCAGGCATATTAAGCACCTGCTTAAATACTGGCAGCTTCTCCCAAAGATCTTTCAGCCCTTTAGGCGGCTCTGGCTCTTTCAAATAAGCCAGTAGCTTGCCTACTTCACGCAGTGCTTCAACAGACTCTTGACCCATGCCCATAGCTACGCGCTCTGGTGTACCAAATAAATTTGCCAATACGGGCATGTCGTGATTTTTAGGGTTTTCAAATAGCAGTGCAGGGCCGCCGGCACGCAACGTCCTGTCGGCAATTTCTGTCATTTCAAGGTCGGTATCAATGGGCTGGGTAATGCGTACCAATTCACCTTTAGCTTCTAGCTGGCGAATAAAGTCGCGTAAATCTTTGTACTTCATCAGTGCAGGTGCATCCACAAACTCAATTTATGGCAAGAATATACTATTTAGCGCCAAAGTCCGATCAGTAAGCGCTGTGTTTACACGATTAAACGTTTTACAGATAAATTACGCTTTACAGAGGTGCCATTTGGGTGTGATATAAGAAAGCGTTAAAAATATTAACAAATCTAGGGCTAATAGTGCTTTGGTGTGTGCGCTTCGGTATAGGTTGTTACCATAGTGCTTTGCTGAGGTGTTTTACAGTGGCCAGCGTGCTAAATCCCTACTAACCCTTTTGCCTAAGGTGGTTACATGAGTTCATTCGATCAGGACATGTTAGACGAATTAAATTTGTTACTGAAGTTTCCAACAGACAGCCTACTTCAAGGTTTAAAAATTCATCACGATGCAAGCCAAAGCATGGTGAACGCAGCATCCAGGCTATACTCCAAAGGCCTAATCACCCAGCCAGACGGTGGTTACCTAACTGATTTAGGTATTGACCTAGCAGATCACGCCCGCCATATCCAATCGGCCATGTGCCCACGAAAAAGTAGTCACTAAAAGCAAGATGCTGGCGTACGGTTAAATGCAGGTGGTCAACGTAAAGTTGAAAGCAGATATGAGCTGGCCGCAGACGCTCATGTGTCCATTCGTAAAGAAAAGCATGTCTTGGTTAAGATAATCTATAATTAGTCGATACCTTAACTAAGACATTGTAATCAACACATACTCTTTTGCTATGAAACGTATTCTACACACAGCCTTATTTATCTGCGCGACTGTCACCGGCTTTTCCGCTCATGCTCTTGAAGGGGAAACGATTGAAGAGCTTCGCGCAGTTCAGCTTTACAGCCAAGATGCCTTAATCGATATGATTAATGCTAATACGCATTTAGACAAAGTAGTGGCTGATCGATGCCAATTAGTGCAAGACATTGAAGCGCGTGCAAACGTGTTGAAAGTACCGGCCTACCAGTTTTTATGGGGAGATATGCTGGCATGGGGCGTGTGCGTAGACGCTGAACCTGCCCGTGGTATTGGCTACATGGAAGATGCCGCGAATCAAGGTTTGCCAGCAGCACTAGAGCAACTTGGGCGTTACTATGCCAAAGGCACACTCGTACAGCAGGATAAATCTCGCGCCGTAGTGTATTTACGTGAAGCCGCTGCGCTTAAAAATCTAAAAGCGCAAATTCACTTGGTTGAGTTGTTTTTGGACGGTTATGGCAGTCCTTACGATTATGAAGACGCATACCACTGGCTTTATAACTCGGTGACCAACGATAAAAAGCAGCATCAGCAAATTGCGTCTTACCTCGCTCGCTTAGAAAAATTAATGCACCCGAAAGCCGTGCGAGAGGCAAAGCGGCCTTTGGATAGTTAAAAGCCACAAGCGGCGAGGTGATAACGAACACCTGCGGGCAACTAAAATCTTATTGGCAGAAAGGCTGGCAAACACAACAAGCCAGCTTCGGCAAAAGTGAATTTATGTCCGTAGCACATCTATGTCTTTACGTAGGCTTAACGCTTACGCCAGCCAGTAAGCATAGGGCGAACTAACTGAATATTACCCATTCGTTGTACAGCAAACACGGAAGCAATATGCACCAACACACAGCCGTACAATACATCAGCCATAATACTGTGTATCCATTCCAGCGTACTGTTACCAAACATTGCGTCTATCTCTTCCATCATAAAACCGGTAACACCTAACCCAAGTAAAAGAGCAATTACCGCCATTACCATCAGCCAGCCGAAAGGGTTGTGGCCATGGCTAGTTGGCACTTGCCTATGTTTTAAGTGTTGAATATGTTCTGAAAAGGCCTGCTTGCTTAGCGAAATAGTGGAGAAGCTAGCGTGAGCTATGGAGCCCTTTTTGTTGGGATTAGCTGAATATAAGCCCCAAGCAACGCGTATAGATATAAGCGCTACGCCCACATAGCCCGCTATTTCATGAAAAAGCCGGCCCGGCTCTACAATAAAGTAGTTGGTGATAAAACTTGCAACAATGCCCCAGTGGCATACGCGCACTACCCAATCCCAAACATAAATATCTGAACCCGTGTCTTTAGCTTTGTGCATTACGTGACTTTCTCAGGGTAAAACAAAAACGCTGCAATAGTTTGCAGCGTTTTTATCAAGTTTTAAAGCAAGCGTTCGATGAACCGTTTGCTAAACAGAGTTTAGTGCATTTCTTTTTTAACAATGCTGCCATCAACAGGGTTAAAGTAAATCTCTACTTTGTTCTCTTCTTTATCGAAGCCGTAGATTTCGTAGCAGTTACCGCCTGTCACTTTAAATTCGTTGATTTTGTAGCCTTGCGCTAATAGCTGAGCCTGAAACGCATCTTGGTTCTGCCATTCAGCTTCAGGTGCAGTCGTACACTGCGTAGTGCCATGCTCTGCACTACAAGCACTTAATAGGGTCGCAGTACCAATAGCCGTAGCCATCATTAATTTCTTCATTGCAGTCTCCATTTCGCTTTTTAGTTAAAAGTTCTTTCTATCCTACTTAAATATTGTACTGACATTGTTCTTTTGTGCATAGAGGTTGCACTACTTTGTTGTACATAATTGAGTTCTGTTTGGTTTTATAACGGGGCACAGAATACTTGTCATAAAATTGCCTCCGACATGTCACGGATAGTTCATCGAACCGTCTCAAAAGCGTTCTACATTTTTGGGCTTTGATATTTCTAAACACTAGGCAATGTCGCCAATCTGTCGGCGAAATGTTTAAAAAATACATAAAACACCCAATAAGCACACAAAAGGAATGATTTGATGCGTCCTCTGTACCCACGAACGGTTCATCCACGCTCTCTGCTTGCCACAACAATTGCATTTGCACTATCAAGCGCCGCAATTGCACAAGAAGTAGCGCCCGACACAGAAAACGAACATAACTATATAGAAGAGATTACGGTAACCGCACAAATGCGTGAGCAGTCCGTTATGGATGTGCCTGTTACTATGGATGTAATAGGTAGCGAGTTCTTAGAGCGCACCAATATCATGGAACTTGATGAGCTTTCTCGTATTTTACCTAACGTTCAAATTCAAGAGCAGGCTGTAAGCTTACCGTCCTTTAATATTCGAGGCGTGACTGACGACGTATCTTCGGTGTCGGCAACGCCTCGCATCTCTGTATATCAAGATGGCTTTGATATCAGTAAAAAGACGGTAGCCAGCGTCGCGCTTTTTGATATTGCGCGCGTGGAGGTTTTAAAAGGCCCCCAGCCAACCTTGTTTGGTGTGGCGGCAGCCAATGGTGCGGTAAGTATTCATTCTAATCTTCCCACCTTCGAACAAGAAGGGGTTCTAGGGATTTTCCCCTCTAAAAAGACTTAATCCTCTGTAGACCACACCAATAAATGGCTGCGGAGGTGGGT